>JBGOYO010000006.1:0-20901 GCA_041479715.1 Anaerolineae bacterium | reverse complement strand
CGTGGTCCATACGTGTTGAAAATCCGTACGATGCGCGTATTGATACCATGGAAGCGGTGATATGCCATAGTCAGCGCTTCTGCAAACCGCTTGGCTTCATCATACACGGAGCGCAGTCCTATCGGGTCTACATGCCCCCAATAACTCTCCGATTGAGGGTGCTCAAGGGGATCTCCGTAAATCTCGCTCGTGCTTGCTAACAGGAATTTCGATTCGCTAACCCTGGCTAAACCAAGTGTATTATGCGTACCTAAAGCGCCGGCTTTCATCGTCTGGATCGGCAGGTTTACATATCCGTACGGAGATTTGGGGTTTGGGCTGGCTGGAGAGGCAAAGTGTAAAACCGCATCCACCTTCCCTGGTACGAAAATGAAATTACTTACATCATGCCTGATAAACGAAAAATTTGGATTGCTCGATAAATGTGCTAAATTATCTGGGCTGCCAGTGATGAAGTTATCCATTCCCACCACTTCGTGTTGGTCAGTTAATAATCGCTCACATAAATGTGAGCCCAAAAAACCTGCTGCGCCGGTGATTAATATCCTCATCCCAATCTATCTCCAATCGACCCTGCTGGTCAATCCATCACCCGTGATCTGTTGTGCTACTCCAGACCCTGTATCGATGATCCAGATATTTCCATTATAAATGGCCGCAATCGCGTATTCTCCATTCGTTTCCATCCCTGTGGGAGACCAGACTACTTCCTGCGGGTCAAGCCCGACTGCCCCCTCTTCAGGGAATAAGCTCATTGGGTTGGAGCCATCCCGGTCAATTATAAACAGCCTATACCCGCTAGTTTCACTCTGGTCGGGAAAGATCGCCTGTAAATAGGCTACAGAATAACCATCCTGGCTGAGTGATTCACCAGAAACGCTGCTGATGAAATTGGTCTTCTGGTTGGCGGGTGAGGTCACCGGGTATGCAAACATACCCACATTCTTAACCAGGTCGATGGGCATTCCGCTAGATAGAGGAATGGCGAATAGGTCAAACTCCTGTAGGCTACCTTCGGTTATCGTCTCTGATGGGATGTGGTTCACCGTGTACACCACATTTCCGCTGGGTGACCAGGAGGCCCCGGGTACCCATGCCCAATCACCACCGGTCTGGTACGGTGAAATATACAAAAGTGTGGTCAGGCTTCCATCACTGTTATTAACGATCCCAACGCTGTCCGGGCGAGCAAATAAAAACTGTGCTGGGCTGGGAGACCATGAATAATTTGTACCCCACCAGCCATATACACCCCCTGAGTTGGCATCCAAATCCATCCGAGGCGAGCCAATAAATCCGTTTTTATTCACGCTGATCTCGTAGAGGTCATTATTTGCTTGCCAACCTGGTGCCGCCTCTCGCCACTCTACGGTCGAATATGCCACAATCGTTGAGCCAGGGTCAAATTCCGCAAAGTTCACGATATTCTTCACCCCCAGATCGATGATTTTTATCGGATCGGTCGTGAGTGAGGCTGCCCACAGTGAATTGATCTGATTATCGTCGGTAGCATAACGGGAGAACAAGAGAAATTTTCCGTCTTTTGATAACGAAAATATTCGCCCGTCCAGGTCACCAGAAGAGACCAAGCATGTGCGGTTTCCGGTGTTATTTTCGATGATCCAGGCGTTTCCCGCCGATAGGTAGGCCATTTTTCCCGGGATATTGATCGAGCTGAACGTTGATTTACTGCCAATCATCACAATTTCAGGGATGGCATCTTTGATTACCGACGTCTTTACCGCTGAATTAGACACTTCAACACCGTCTTCGAATACCCTGTGGTAGGTAATTTCCTCCTCGCCGTTCACCCCTGGTTGGCTTAACCTGCGTTCTCCATCAGGCAAGGCTTCATTTCGTAACTCCTGGTGCTCGAATGGAATGGTCACTTGCTCGGTGTAGTACTCATCCTTTACCCGGGTAACCTTGATCCGTGACCCATCGGTTAGAACGGTATAGCCTGGTGGGTCGACTTTATCCAGCTCTCCCAACGTAATTTCCGCTGCCGCTAATGCCTCCCCCACGCTACTCCCTGCTGGTACGTTCACCTGCACTTCCATGTTATCGCTGGAAATGCTAATCGTAACCAGCCCTTGGGTCACCTGGGGAGCAGAACAGCCCCCGATGACCATGTATAAGGATAGAACAATGGTGTACCAGAGGAATTTGGAATAAGTCCGATGGTATAATCGCAAAGTTCACCCAATATGGTATCTAACTCTTTCCGAAAACTAGAATAGCATTATAGCATGTCTGACGAAGCACTCCCTGAAACGAACACAGAGCAGGTCATTGCCCGGCTTGAGGCACTGCTCTTCGTAGCTGCAGGTTCCGTTCCACCTGTGCAGCTAGCCGCCGCCCTTAATTTGCCGGTTAGAACAATCGAAAATCACCTCGATATTCTGGAAGCTAGACTTGCCTCCGAAGCATCTCCCCATGGGCTACGATTGCAGCGCCATCATGGCCGTGTGCAGCTAACCACCTCCCCTGATACAGCAGAGGATGTAGAGCGCTTCCTCGGGCTCGAATCTACCAGCAAATTGAGCCGTGCCGCCCTCGAAGCCCTGGCTATTATTGCCTACCAACAGCCAGTCACCCGCCCTGAAATTGATGCAGTGCGCGGTGTCAGCTCAGATGGCGTCTTGAAGAGCCTGCTTAGCAAGGGTTTGATCCAGGAAATTGGCCGCGCCGATAGGCCGGGTCGACCCATCCTCTATGTGACCAGCTCCGATTTCCTGCAACATTTCGGCTTGAATTCGCTCGAAGAGCTTCCCCCATTATCTACCGAGCTCGGGATGCCGCCCGCTTCATCCGAATATCCCCTGGATTATTAAGCTCGCTTGTTTTTAGATGCGCCTCTCGATTAAATTGAAATTTCTCTTGTGTTCCTGTAATCGAATAAATTTCCTCACCTGAGTTCATTCGGTAGTATTTGCAGAATCGCATTAAATATAACTAACGTTTTACCATTCCATTGTTTTTTATACTCCTCAGAGATAGTTTGGGATAAGTTGCGACATGATCTCTTATTGTTCTATCTATCACATATAATTACTTGAACGGACATCTGGTTATCTGTACGTAGTATCATATGAGGTTACGAGAGTCAGCTAAATCAAGTATGCAAAATCATCCCGTTCTTTTGCCCACACCGCAAAACCTGAAATTCACCGACGGATTCTGCTCATTCAGTGATAAAAACCTGATTCTACTGACCGTAGATCCGTCTTCCTCTTTGATATTTTTGGCGAAGCGATTGCAATCTGCCTTTGAGGATTATTTCCACACAAAATTGGGAATTACTGCCGGTAAAGGGATACCCTCAAAACAGATCGGAATTATTCTCCATCTGGATCCTCATGCCATTGATAAACCCCAAGGGTATCAGCTAAGCATCAATCCCTCCGGTGTCCTCATCGATGCCCGTGATGAGAGGGGTCTATTTTATGGCTGCTGCACACTCATCCAGCTCCTTCAATACTACTCCTTCCCATCCGCAACCCACCGTGACCTTCTAATCGACCACCTGCCATGTCTGGAAATCCTTGATTGGCCCGATTTCCCGAATCGTGGAGTCATGCTTGATATCTCGCGCGACAAGGTCCCCAGCATGCAAACAATATTAGACCTTGTCGATTTCCTGGCATCCTGGAAGATTAATCAGCTTCAGTTGTACACAGAACACACATTCGCCTATCAGAACCATCCAGAGGTATGGGCTACAGCTTCTCCTGTCACCGGTGAAGAAATCCTTGAGCTGGATGCGTATTGCCGCGATAGGTTCATCGAGCTCGTGCCGAACCAGAATTCATTGGGTCATATGGAGCGTTGGCTGAAGCATCCTCGTTACCAGTCCTTGGCAGAAGCGCCGACCGGCTATGATTTTCCATCCGGAGTTCACCATCCTCCCCAAAGTTTATGTCCCCTGGATTCAGCCAGCCTGACCTTCCTACAGGGTTTATACGATGAACTATTACCCAATTTTTCCAGCCAGCAGTTCAATATTGGCTGTGACGAAACCTTTGACCTCGGTCAGGGCCGAAGCAGATCTGAGTGCGAGCGTGTTGGGGTTGGGCAGATATATCTTGACTTCCTGCTGAAGATATATCATGAGGTCACACGGCGTGGCTTCACCGTCCAGTTCTGGGGAGATATCGTCACAGCTCATCCGCAATTGGTCAAAGAGCTCCCAAAAGATATAATCGCATTAGATTGGGGTTACGAAGCCGACCATCCTTTTGATCGGCAAGCCGAATTATTTGTTGAAGCCGGCGTGCAATTTTATGTCTGTCCGGGCACCTCGTCGTGGAATTCGATCGCTGGTCGCACGGACAATTGCCTGAAAAACCTTGACAGCGCCGCCCAAAATGGGCTGAAATATGGCGCGATTGGTTATTTGAACACGGATTGGGGGGATAACGGTCACTGGCAGTGTTTACCCGTGAGTTTCCTCGGGTTCGCCGCCGGAGCTGCCTATTCGTGGGCTTACCAGGCTAATCGCAGTCTGGATATCAAGAAAGCCTTGAATCATTGCGCCTTTCTCGATCCGACCGGTAGTATGGGAAGATTGGCATATAACCTGGGAAATGTTTATCATGAAGTGGAAGTAGAACCTCATAACACTTCTTTTCTGTTTGATGTCCTACAAAAACCAATCCATGAATGGGTGAAAACATTTACTCCTGACGCTGGGGTCAAGTTGTTCCATCACACCCTTGATGTCATCAATCGCATCACCTCTGACAGTCCTGAAAAATCATCTTTACGTCCAGATAAAGATCTTTATGCGGAAGAATTTAAGCTCACTGTCGACTTATTAAGGCATGCCAGCATGCGCGGTTGTTTCGGTTTTGGCTCTTCTGAATTCAGCCGGAAATTCCTTACTGTCGACCTGGAGCGAATCATCGCTGAATATTCTTCAGTCTGGTTGTCCCGCAACCGTCCCGGCGGTTTACAAGACAGCCTCGTCTATTTCGATACCGCGAAAAAGGAATATCAATCAGCCTAGGAAAGTTTATGGATCAACCAAACTTGAAATCCACCCCGGCTTGGCTCGAAAATGCCGTATTTTATCAAATCTACCCCCAAACCTTTTACGATTCTAATGGGGATGGCATTGGAGATATCCCCGGGATCATCGACAAATTGGATTACATTCAATCTCTTGGTGTCACCGCCTGTTGGCTGAATCCGTGCTTCGAATCACCTTTCCAGGATGCCGGTTATGATGTAGCTGATTACTATAATGTCGCCGGACGCTACGGCACCAATGCCGACCTTATGCGTTTATTCGACGAAGCTCGAAAACGTGGCATCCGCATCCTGCTCGATCTGGTGCCCGGTCACACCTCCATCGAGCATCCGTGGTTCAAAGAGTCCTCCAAAGCGGAGCGCAACGAATATTCCGACTATTACATCTGGACGTACAGCGTCTGGAAGTGGGAAATCCCTGGCTACAGGGTTGTCAGCGGATATTCGCAACGCGATGCCAGCTATATCACCAACTTCTTTTATTTTCAGCCCGCGCTTAATTTTGGATTTGCCAATCCCGATCCATCTCAGCCCTGGCAGCAGCCTGTAGATGCCCCCGGTCCGAAGCGGCTACGCCAGGAGTTGAAAAATATCATGCGTTACTGGCTGCAGCAGGGTGCCAGCGGTTTCAGGGTCGATATGGCCTTCTCCCTAATAAAAGGAGATTATGCTTATCGTGAAACCAGCAAATTGTGGCGTGAGATTCGCACCTGGTTGGACGTGGAATTTCCGGATGCCTGCCTGGTTTCTGAATGGGGTGTGCCAATCATCGCTATCCCGGCTGGCTTTCATTTGGATTTTTGCCTTCCAGCCACCATGCCTGGCTACACTGCCTTGCTCCGGAAGCCCTACGTTACCGGACCGGGAAATGATCCTAACGGCTTCAGCTTTTTTGATTCACTCGGCAGTGGCAATATCATGGAATTCATGGATGATTATTTGAGGCACTACCGTAAAATTCACACCATGGGTCATATTGCCATCCCGACTGGGAACCACGATATCAATCCCCGTTTAAGTAAAGGTCGGACGACCGAGGATATCGAGCTGGTGTTCCTGTTTCTTCTCACCATGCCTGGCGTACCGTTCATCTGGTACGGCGACGAGATCGGGCTGCGCTCATTTGACGACACCGTCTCCAAGGAAGGCGGTTATCAGCGTACCGGAGCCCGCACTCCGATGCAGTGGAGCGATGCAACCAATGCCGGGTTTTCTACCACTTCTCCCCAAGCCTTATATCTACCCATCGATCCATCTCCTGATCGACCTACGGTACAGCAGCAAGAGAGTGATCCTAGATCATTGCTTCACCGCGTCCGAAAATTAATGTCTATACGAAGTAAAAATATAGCGCTTCAGGCCTCCGCTGACTTCGAGCTTCTTTATGCTAAACCTGGCCTCTATCCGCTGGTTTACAAGCGAGAGAATGACCAGGATGTGTTTATCATCGCAATTAATCCCTCCTCTCGCGTTGTTTCAGTTGAGCTCCCTTTTAAATCGTCTGTCCTACCGGAATTGATTTTTGGGCCCGATACACAGCTCAGCCTTCAAAATGGCAATTTACACATCCGGCTTCCCGGAGTTTCCGGAGGGATTTATCGTGTTCGATAACCGTATCCCATCATCATCACCGACCCTGTGGATCAAACCCCTTATTCGCGACGGGGAACGTTCTTATTGATCACTTAATTCTTATTGTGACTGAATAGCTTGAAAAACACGGTCATAAGAAATAATATGGAGAGTCTTCATGTCCCTCACCAAGGAATGGATTAACCGCATTACGCATTGGGATACCACCCTCTGGCAGATTTGCTACGAGCCTATCGCCATCCTTGAGCTGGAAGGATTTGTCACCCGTAAGCAGCTAACTGCCGAAGAAGCGCAGAAACACAAATTTCACCCCATGCCGGTCGGCACCCCTTGGGGCGCTAAGTGGGAGTACGGCTGGTTTAAATGCGAATTATCACTACCAGAAAAAGCTGCTGGACGGCGGATTGTCTTGTTCATGAACCCGGCTGCTATTCCACCCGAAGCGGGCGAGCGCTTGAATTGGGTAGGTGGTAGGGTGATCAGCTCATATGGTTGGGCGAAGCGCGATAACAAACTCACCCGCTATGGCATCCCCGGGAACAATGCCTGGTATGCGCAGGATCAAGAAGATGGGGAGTGCCTGGTATGGGCCAATGGCAAAGTTGTCGGTTCATATGGCACGGCACGTCGGGAAATCACTCTCACCCGCAACGGCATCCCCGGCAGCACTTTCTCTTTGTTGGTCGAAGCATACTCCGGTCACGGTCCCCTTGTCATGGGGGGTGGTCCGATCCGTATGGGCTATGAATCGGTACCCGTGCCAGGTAAGACGCAGGTGGAAGTCGGCGCATGCAGCTTTGGAATCTGGCGCGAGCAGGTCTATCAGCTGGCACTGGACTTCACCACTCTGTTTGAGCTTCGTAATCGTCTCGATCAAACTTCCCTGCGCGTCTCGGAGATCGATCAGGGGCTCAAGGATGTCACCCTTCTGATTGACCTTGAGCTGCCCGAGGTAGAAATGCTCGAGACGATCAATCTCGCCCGCGAACACTTGCGGCCTTTACTCGCCTGCGTCAACGGCTCGACCGTCCCCACATTCTTTGCCTTCGGGCACGCACACATCGATGTCGCCTGGCTTTGGCCTTGGGCTGAAACCGACCGTAAAATTGCCCGCACGGTGATCAATCAGCTCAACCTGATGGAAGAATATCCTGATTACCGCTTCCTTCAATCTCAGCCTCAGCTTTATCTCATGCTGAAAAATCATTATCCTGAGCTATACGAACGCTTCAAGCAGGCTGTACAGGCTGGAAAAGTAATCGCCGACGGGGCTATGTGGGTCGAAGCGGATACAAATATCACTGGGGGCGAAAGCCTGATCCGCCAGATCATGTACGCCAAACAGTTCTTCAAACGGGAATTCTCGCTGGAAACTGCAGTGCTATGGCTTCCTGATGTCTTTGGCTACTCGGGAGCGCTGCCCCAAATACTGCTTGGTTGCGGCTGCACCAGCTTCGCCACCCAAAAAATTGCCTGGATCTATCATGGGGGTGATCCATTCCCCTATAATACCTTCTTATGGGAGGGGATCGATGGCTCAGCAATTCCAGCTCATATTTTTACCGATTACAACAGCCAAACCCGCCCCGGGAATTTACTCGATCGTTGGGAAACACGTTTTCAGAAAGATGGCATTCGTTCCATGCTCCTCGCTTTTGGCTGGGGTGATGGTGGTGGCGGTCCAACCCGTGACCATTTGGAGTTTTTATCGCGTGCCAAAGACCTCGAAGGCTTGCCCAGAGTAAAGCTTGCTTCCCCAGGCGAATTCTTCGCAGATCTAAAGCGGCAGGGTTTGCCCAAAGAGCGCTACGTGGGCGAGTTATATTTCCAAGCCCATCGCGGCACATATACTTCCCAGGCTAAGATGAAGCTGGGTAACCGCCGCAGTGAATTTGCCCTGCGCGATGCCGAGCTCTGGGGAACGCTTGCTCACACCTTAAATGGTCATTCTTATTCACCCGATGACCTATTACCCGCCTGGCAAAAAGTGCTCGTCAACCAGTTTCATGATATTTTGCCGGGTTCCTCCATCCACCGGGTATATGAGGAAGCTGAAGCCGCCTACACTCAGGTGATTTCACAAGCCTCGAAAACCATGCACGCAGCGATTTCTTCATTCACAACGCCAAAAGACAAAGATTCAGTCTCCATATTCAACTCCCTCTCCTGGGACCGCACTGAGCTTGTTGAGCTACAGGATGAAACAATCGAAGTGACTGTTCCTTCCTGTGGCTGGACGACCGTAGATGCGAAGATCCATCCAAAATCATCTTCCCAGCCCCGAAAAAGTGTACGCCTCACCGAGACCAGCCTCGAGAACGACCTGCTGCTGGCCACATTGAATGCTCACGGCGAAGTGATCAGCGTGGTGGATAAACAATCGGGGATCGATATGATGGCGGGTGCAGGAAATCGATTCTGCCTATACAAAGATATCCCCGCCCGTTTCGACGCCTGGGATATCGACAGTATGACCGAACAGCTCCTCATCCCAACCGATGAGCCGGTCCAGCTCGAGATTGCCCACTCCAGTGAGGAGATAGGTAAACTAAAACTCACCCGTAAGCTGCACGACTCCACTCTCATTCAGCTGATCAGCCTGCGTAAAAACAAACGCCGCATCGATTTCACTACCACCATCGATTGGCAAGAGCGCCACAAGCTGTTAAAAGTCGCCTTTCCCGTGAATATTCACGCCAATGAAGCCCTTCACGAGATCCAATTCGGCCACATTCGCCGTCCCAACCACCGTTCGCGACCCTTCGATGCTGACCGTTTTGAAGTCTGCAACCACAAATGGACCGCCTTGTTGGAGGAGAACCGCGGAGTGGCGATATTGAATGATTGTAAATATGGCATTAATGTCCTTGAAAATAGCATCAACCTCACCTTGCTCAAGTCTGCCCTGGCACCCGATCCCACCGCTGATCGGGGGATTCAGAAATTTACCTATTCGCTATATTATTGGACTGGCAGTTTTGCGGATAGTGGTGTCGTGCGCGAGAGTTATGAGCTCAATTGTCCGCTCATCCAGCTACCCGGTGCTGCTGGCGAAGCCTCCTTGTTCAGCTTGAATGCTCCTAATATCATCATCGAGACGGTCAAATTAGCCGAGGACAGCTCGAACGATGTCATTGTTCGTTTGTACGAATCCAAACACAACCTGACGCATTGCACCCTCTCCACCGCCTTATCCATCAATAAAGCCTTTCAAACCGATATGCTGGAACGCAATCAAAACGAATTGTCCATTAATAAAGGTAAGATCGTGCTGGAGTTTCATCCATTCGAGATTAAAACCCTGCGGCTGACCATCAATAAGTGATATATTGGGGTGTTCTACACCCTCAAAGATTAGGATGCGTATCGATATGGAAGAGAGATTACAAAAAATCCTGGCATCAGCAGGTTACGGTTCACGGCGGGCGTGTGAAGAGTTGATCCTTGCTGGTCGCGTCACTGTCAACGGACAACCGACACACCTTGGTTCAAAAGCCGATGTCCAAAAAGACAAAATCAAGTTGGATGGAAAAATAATCAAGCCCCCTGAACCCTTCCAATATATCGCCCTATATAAACCCAGGCAGGTTTTATCTGCTGTCACCTCGCCGGACCCTCGCCAGACGGTCATTGACCTGGTGCCATCAGAAGTCAAGCTGTACCCGGTTGGTCGGCTGGATGTAGATAGCGAAGGGTTGATCCTGCTCACGAACGACGGTGAGTTAGCCAATCAGCTTACTCATCCCCGCTATGGTCATGAAAAGGAGTACCGTGTCCTCGTAGCCCGCCATCCCGATGCAAAACAGCTCACTGCCTGGCGGCACGGAGTCGTCCTGGAGGATGGTTATCGCAGCGTACCCGTCCAGGTCGAAGTTGAATCACATTCCGGTAAAGGCACCTGGCTGAGGATTATCATGAAGGAGGGGCGCAAACGCCAGATCCGTGATACTTGCCGCCAGATTGGTCTACCTGTAGTGAGTATTATCAGGGTCCGTATCGGCAATTTACGCTTGGGTAACCTTAAGTCTGGTCAATGGCGGCACCTCACTCCGGTTGAGGTAAATTCACTTAAAAGTCCAATAAAATCATTATCTACCAAAAAACCATCATACAGAAATTAACCAAAATCGCCCAGGCAGGGGGGTAAGCATACCAAACCTGGATAGATGTCAGATTTCTGATCCCCATGCGTTTATTGTGTTGACAAGTACATGCGAGCATCACAACCTCCTCTACAGGACCCTGAAGCCTTTAACCATCTCTATGCTCGCACCCAGATGATCATCTTCCGCTATATCTTTGGATGTCACGGCGGTCCAATCGAAGAGGTTGAAGATATTACTTGTGACGTTTTCATGCGTGCCTGGAAGGGACGGAATCGTTTCTGGGGCGACGACCACGATGCCCTGTGTTGGCTCTTTACTATTGCCCATCGTCTGGTCATCGACGCTCACCGCCGTACGAAGGTGCATCCGGATGGTACGGGTTTGAGCCTGGATGACGCCGCTGTCGAATACTTGATCCTATCTTCCGATGCTCCCCCGGAAGAACAGGTGTCTTCAAGGGAACAGTTCAAACATCTGTGGCGTCTTTTGCACCATCTCCCCGATGATAAACGCGAAGTCGTCGTTTTACGTTATTTGCTTGGTTGGAGAGTAAAGGAAATTGCCGTATACCTACACAAAGAAGAAAACACAGTATCCGTCTATATCCGCCGCTGCCTGGAGCAAATCCGTGAAGAGTGGTCACTCGATTGAGGATGGCTATGCGTAATTATTCCGATAAGAGCATCCCCGACGAATCAAAAATCGAACAAATGTTGGGTGGATTCAAACCACAATTTTCTCATCGATATTATGCCCGCATGAGCACTGCACCCTGGCAAACGCAGGACCATTCCAAGTCATCATCCCATGCCAAAAACTGGGCACTTCAATTGAAGCCTGCCTGGATTTTGGCATCTGTCATATTGGCGCTTGCCTTGCTAACCCTTACATTCATTCCTTCCGTCAGAGTAGCTGCCGATCAATTCATCCACTTTTTCCTCCCCGCAGCTTCGAACCAGCTCGAAGTACAGGTCACGCCTTCCAATACTCCTTATTCATTTGATTTTTTAAATCCATCCAACTTCCCGCTAAGTGTAGCTAATGTACAGCAAAAAGCTGGGTTTTCAGTTAAAGAAATCCCATCTTCACCCGGCGCACCTTCCTTTATCGGGGCGCGTTACGACCCAGCGTTCAATACCGTCATGCTCTTATATAAAAAAGGCGAAGACTATACCCTGCTCCTAACCCAGCGGCCCCTTGGGAATAGTCAGGATGTGTTCAGCATAGGTTCGAATGCCCATGTCGAATTTGTAAACGTTGGAAATGTTCAAGGTGAATATGTAATCGGCGGTTGGATTGCGATCTCCACCGAAACGCCATCCGATATTCCAACTTCATCGGGTTCAGTGCATATCAATGCAGTCTGGGATGATAACTTGCCCCAATTCACCCTCCGCTGGCAGGAATCCGGGGCTGCCTATGAGCTGCGTAGCAATGGCGAAAATAGTCCTTCCCAATCACAGTTAATATCTTGGGCAAATGAGTTAAAATAAGCCCGTTTGAGTTCAAGCTTATTGAGGAGAAATAATGGATATTCCCCAGAATTCATCAACTGGCTCAAAAAGTACATGGCTTGATCACCCTCTATTTCGTTCCCCGGTGATCAGCCTTGAGAAGCTGATCTTCGCGCTGATCCTGGTCTTGGCGATATTCACGCGCCTGTATATGCTCGAGCCGCGCGTCATGAGCCATGACGAGACCTCTCACACCTATTTTTCCTGGCTGTATTATAAGGGCGAAGGCTATGCGCATGACCCTGTTACCCACGGTCCTCTCCAGTTCCACCTCGTCGCCCTCTCTTATTTCCTATTTGGCGATAGTGATACTACCGCCCGCATTCCCGCAGCTTTGTTCGGCATTGCCACGGTAGCTTTTATGTGGGCTTACCGCCGTTATTTGGGTCGCGCCGGAGCCCTGGTGGCTGCATTATTCCTAACCATCTCGCCCTATATGCTTTATTATTCGCGTTACGTCCGCAACGAATCTTTTGTGGCCTTCTTTGGTGTGGTTATGCTGTGGTCGGTCCTGCGTTATCTCGATACAGGCAAATTCAAGTATTTATACGTATTTACCGCCATGACCGTCCTCCACTTTTGCACCAAAGAAACAGCATTCATCTACACGGCCCAGGCTTTATTGTTTTTAGCGCTTTATCTCCTTTATCGCTTGATGCGGCGCGAGTGGAAACGGTCAGAATTTCGGTCAACCTTTATTGTCACCTTAATCGTTTCTCTCTTTGTCCTTGTTACCGGCGTAGTTCTAAAGACGCTGGCAGGGAAAATGATTGGTACCGAGAAACCTCTACCTCAATACCCAGCTCTTGCATCTCTCCCGTCTTTCCTCTTCATATTTCTGATCATCCTTGGAGTGATCGGCTTGGTTGCTGCGGTTTACTTCGCCATCGCTGGCTTCGGATTAAATCGCATTCGCCAGGAACGCGTTTTTGATTTGCTCATGCTCCTCGGCACTCTCGTCCTTCCACAGCTATCTGCTTTCGGCATCAATGCCTTCGGCTGGAAAATTCCGGTCAATGCAGCTGAGGTTCGCGCCTTAACCTTGACCGATATGGGCCATATGGCCGTTATCGTTGTCCCCATCATCATCGCCTCCGTCATAGTCGGGGTATGGTGGAATAAGCGCCAATGGCTGATTAACGCCGGGATTTGGTACGCCATCTATATCGTGTTCTACACCAGCATGTTCTCCAACGGAGCAGGCCTCTTCACCGGTCTTGTGGGCTCCCTCGGTTATTGGTTGGCTCAGCAGGGCGTGAACCGTGGTAGTCAACCCATTTATTACTACGCTCTCATCCAAATCCCCATCTACGAGTTCCTACCTGCCATTGGTTCGATTCTTGGGATCCTTCTGGCAGTTATGGGACGTAAAACCATCCATGATGACTCATTTAACCTACAGGAGCCACAATTGGATGAACCTGAGCACGTAAATTATCCTGTTTTCGATAGTGAAATCGACACAGGGAATACTCTGACAGATAAGCTTGCTCAACCTGAAAACGGGGAGACTCTACCAAATGAGCCTGTTCAACCAGAGCCCGAAGCGCCGACACCCAGATACGTGGATCCTCCCACTATAGCTCTGCTTATCTTCTGGGCGATCACCGCCTTGCTGGCATACACCGTCGCCGGTGAAAAAATGCCCTGGCTGACGGTGCACATCACCCTGCCGATGATCCTGCTCTCAGGCTGGGCTATCGGTTATCTGATCGACACCACCGATTGGGCCGCCTTCCGCATTAAAAAAGGCTGGTTGGTCGTTGCGCTCCTGTTTGTCTTTATCCCCGCACTTTTGAGCACATTCCGTATCTGGCTTGGAGCCAATCCGCCATTCGCAGGCAAATCACTCGAACAGCTGTCAACAACCAGCGGGTTCATCATTTCAATGGTGGTTGCCTTTGCCAGTGGCGTCGTATTAATCTATTTACTCAGGGATTGGTCTCCTCGTTTGGTACGTCGCGGTTTTGGGTTGGTTTTCTTCAGCTTGTTGGCTGTCCTCACTGCTCGTGCCGCCTTTATGGCTTCCTACATCAATTATGACCTTGCCAAGGAGTATCTCGTTTACGCCCACTGCGCCCCCGGCGATAAGATTGCCCTCCAGCAGATCACGGATATATCCCGTCGTCTAACCGGTGGCCTTGATATCACCGTCGCCTATGATGATAAAACGACCTATCCTTATTGGTGGTACTTACGCAACTTTCCCAATCAGCGCTACTACGGCAACACCCCAACTCGTGATCTACGTGACGTCCCCCTGATTTTGGTTGGTCAGGATAATTTTGGCAAGATCGAGCCGGTTGTAGGTCAGGCGTACGATAAATTTGAGTACAACCGCATCTGGTGGCCAAATATGGATTATTTTAATTTGAACAAGGATCGGTTGCTCTATGCCATCTTCAACCCCCAGATGCGTGAAGCCATCTTCCAGATCTGGCTAAACCGTAATTACACCTTATATGGTGAGCAGACTGGTCAGGATATGAGCCTTCAAAATTGGAATCCTTCGGAAAAGTTCAGGTTGTACATCCGCAAGGATGTAGTTGCGCAGTTATGGGATTACGGAAGCACCGCCAGCGCCGCTCCGGTCCAGGCTGATCCGTATGAAGGTAAACTGATCACGATTAGTGCCGACCAGGTAATAGGCACAACCGGCTCAGAGCCAGGTCAATTCCAGACCCCGCGCGATATGGCCCTCGCTCCCGATGGGACGCTATACGTGGCGGACACATTCAATAATCGCATCCAGCATCTCGCGGCTGACGGGTCTGTGTTGCAGGTGTGGGGTACCTTCGCCGATATTTCCAAGGGTGAAGCGCCCGGCGGCACTTTCTTCCAACCTTGGGGAATTGCTGTAGGTGCCGATGGATCAGTTTTTGTTGCTGATACCTGGAACCACCGCATTCAAAAGTTTACCACTGACGGTCAGTTCGTAAATATGTGGGGATATTTCGGGCAGGCAGATACACCCTTCGCCATTTGGGGTCCGCGTGATATTGCGATTGATAACAAAGGCCAGGTATTCATCACCGATACGGGTAACAAGCGCATCGTTATCTACGATGAGAATGGCAATTACGTCTCTCAGTTTGGATCGACTGGCCTCGAGCCAGGACAATTTGATGAGCCGGTGGGTGTGGCTGTGGATAAGGATGGGATGGTTTACGTCACCGATACCTGGAATCAGCGCATCCAGGTTATGTCACCTGATTCAAGTGGCACCTATAAACCCCTGACGAATTGGGAAATTGTCGCCTGGTACGGGCAATCTTTGGATAACAAGCCCTTCCTTGCCGTGGATAATAATGGCAATTTATACACCACCGATCCTGAGGGCCAGCGTGTTCTCCACTTCACTACCAGCGGCACATTTGTCAATTTTTTTGGTGATTATGGCACGGGTGCTAATGAGTTCAACCTCCCCACTGGCATTATCGCCGATGGCAAAGGCGGCGTCTGGATTGCCGATGCCGGTAACAACCGTATCATGCATTTTTCCTTGCCGACAAAGTAGAAGCTGATCTAACCAAGGGCTGCTCCGGAATTTGAGGCAGCCCTTTTTGTAAATGTGAGACCTATGTTTGATGCAGGTCGTGGTAATCTCCAACAATGAAATATCAACATTATCAATATCCAAAACATTATTTTTGTGACCCTTGATGGGTTATCTTTGTCAAACCTTATCAGGAAATCAGGGTGGTATAATCTTTTCGCTTACATAATGTTCAAATATCCTCCAACGAGGAGCTATGAGGGATGAAACTACACGAATACCAATCCAAACAAATATTTTCGCGTTATGGCATACCTATCCCTAAGGGAAAGGTCGCCTCGACCGCTGATGAAGCCCGCTCCATCGCCGTCGAATTAGGGGGACGGGTTGTTATCAAGTCGCAAGTCCTGGTCGGTGGGCGCGGTAAAGCAGGAGGCATCCGCCTGGCAAAAGATCCTCATGAAGCAGAAGATGTCGCCGCCCAAATCCTGGCGATGGAAATCAAGGGTCTTCCGGTTCGAAAGGTTCTGGTGGATGAAGCCGCCAGCATATCCAAGGAAATTTATCTTGGCATAACCAATGATCGTGGTGCCCGCAAACCGGTTATGATGGCTTCTTCAGCCGGCGGAGTCGAGATAGAGGAAGTCGCCCGTACCTCTCCTGAAAAGATTATCAAGTCGCATATCAATCCACTGCTTGGGTTAAAAGACTACCAGGCACGCAATATTGCCATCGGCATCGACTTGCCCAAGCAACATTGGAAGGTATTCAACCAGATCGCCAATGGTCTTTGGCATGCCTTCCAGGATTGTGATGCCACACTCGCTGAGATCAATCCATTGGTTATCACCGATAGCAATCAGCTGGTCGCTTTGGATGGCAAGATGCTTATCGATGATAATGCCCTGTTTCGCCACCCAGACCTTGCCGAGCTGCGTGATCTTGATGTCGAAGCCCCTGCTGAAGTGGAAGCGCGCAAATATGGGCTCACCTACATCAAGCTCGATGGCAATATAGGTTGTATGGTAAATGGCGCCGGTCTGGCAATGACGACTATGGATATCATCAAGCTCTTTGGTGGCGAGCCCGCTAACTTCTTAGATATTGGCGGCGGTGCAGGCAGTGATAAGGTTGCTGCTGCCATCCGCATCATCCTCACCGATCCGAACGTAAAAGCCGTTCTGTTCAACATTTTTGGAGGTATTACCCGCGGCGATGAAGTCGCCCGTGGTATCCTGGCTGCCCTCGCGGAGGTTAAACCTCATATCCCCATGGTCGTTCGTCTGGTGGGTACCAATGCTGAAGAAGGTCGCAAGCTGCTCTCCGACGCCAATATGATCACCGCTGAAACCCTGGTTGACGCGGCTAAAAAAGCAGTTGCCGCTGCCAGTTCTGTGAAAGCAGGGAGGTAGAACCAATGAGTATCCTGATCAATAAAAATACCCGCCTTCTCGTTCACGGGATAACCGGCAACGAGGGTCTGTTCCACAGCACCCAGATGGTAGCCTATGGCACCAATGTCGTCGCTGGTATGACCCCTGGTAAAGGCGGCGAGTGGGTTATCGATGGAAAAGTCCCCGTATTCGATTCGGCCAAAGTCGCAGTGGAAGCCACCGGTGCCAACACCAGTTGTATATTCGTTCCCTCCAGGTTTGCCGCTGATTCGATCTATGAAGCCGCCGACGCTGGAATCTCGCTGATCGTCTGTATCACCGAAGGTATCCCCGTACAGGACATGATGAGGGTCCGTGATTACCTGGATCAGAAAAAAGTCCGTCTCGTCGGACCTAACTGCCCTGGTTTACTGACCCCCGGCGAATCCAAAGTCGGTATAATCCCTGGAAATATCGCCATCCCCGGCAATGTTGGCGTGGTTTCCCGCTCTGGTACATTGACTTACGAAGTCCTCTATGCCCTCAAGCTGCTAAACCACGGGGTTAGCACCTGTGTTGGCATCGGCGGTGACCCGATCAACGGCACGAACTTTATCGATACGTTAACCATGTTTGAAGCTGACCCCCAGACTGAAAAGGTTGTGATGATCGGCGAGATCGGCGGAACTGATGAGGAAAAAGCCGCTGAATACATCGCAGCCCACATGACCAAGCCAGTAGTCAGCTTTATCGCTGGACAAACTGCCCCTCCTGGCAAGCGTATGGGTCACGCTGGTGCGATTGTTGAGGGCGGCTCAGGTTTGGCGGCCGACAAGGTCAAAGCGCTTAAGTCTGCGGGTGTCAGGGTAGCCAGTCACCCCGAAGAAATCCCGAGCTTACTTTTCTAAACCTCTATGGGTAATAAAATAATAGCCAGTGGGTTCTGCCACTGGCTATTTCAATTCATCCTTATTGTTTCATTGTAGAAATATACCGATATTGAAATCAGGCTCTGATGTTGTATACGTTGCATACCACAACAATAATGTCGATCATCAGAAATCCTCAGTTTGTCAAACAACAAATAACCAGTTTAAATATATACGAAAGAGGCGCATTATTACACGCGCCTCTTTCCTTTGGATATTATATGATGACTTATTTTATGTGAGACTGGAGATAATCAACGGCCTGGCCAACTGTTTTTATATCCTGGGCTTCCTTATCAGAAATTTCTCCACCAAATTCATCTTCAAATTTCATGATCAATTCTACCAGGTCCAGTGAATCAGCTTCTAGGTCCTCGCGAAAACGAGCTTCAGGTGTAATTTTAGCCTCATCGACACCGAGCAAGTCTACAATGATTGCTTTTACCTTATTGTAAACTTCATTATTATCCATCATCTATGATCCTCCTTCAAAAATTTATGCCTGTTACCCTGGCAATTGTAATCTCAGATACCAATCTGTCAAGTCTCAGGACAATCTTGTTGACATGCCTACTTCAGGCTGGTAAGATTGTCCAAACATCAGGAACACCCGACTATGGAAGAAGTTACGCCAATTGGATCAAGGAAATCAGATCACATCCGCATCAATCTTGAACAGGATGTACAGTCATCATTAACATCAGGTCTTGAGCGCTACCATTTCATTCATCGAGCCCTTCCGGAGATCAACCTGAAGGATGTTGATACTACTGCTGATCTATTCGGTAAAACTTTGAGCGCCCCTATTCTCATTTCTTCAATGACCGGTGGTACACGTGAAGCTTTTGAGATAAATCAAGTCCTAGCGACTGCAGCTCAACAAACGAGGATCGCCATGGGGGTCGGCTCCCAGCGGATTGCCCTGGAACAACCCGAGCTGGCCTCCACATTTCAAGTCCGCAATATTGCCCCCGATGCTCTGTTATTCGCCAACCTGGGCGCCATCCAATTAAATTACGATTACGGTCTGGCCGAATGTCAGCGCGCCGTCGATATGCTCGAGGCAGACGCCCTGGTCCTTCATATAAATCCACTTCAGGAAGCCCTTCAAGTAGAAGGCAATACCAATTTCGCCGGTTTGTTGAAACAAATCGAAGCAGTATGCAGATCGCTTTCGGTCCCGGTGATCGTAAAAGAAGTGGGTTGGGGATTTTCCGAGGAGGATATATTTCTACTGGCTCAGGCAGGGGTGAGTGCAATTGATGTGGCTGGCGCGGGAGGTACGTCCTGGTCTCAGGTCGAGATGTATCGCGCTGGCGATGTTGCCCAGCGCCAATTAGCAGCCTCCTTCGCTGATTGGGGAATCCCCACCGCTGAGGTGATCCAAAACGTCACGCTTACTGCCCCACGTCTAACCATCATCGCTTCGGGTGGTTTGCGTACTGGCATGGATATCGCAAAATGTCTGGCTATGGGTGCTTCCCTTGGCGGTATGGCGGGACCCTTCCTCAAAACCGCTTCTCTATCCTTCGATGAAACTATTAAGTTGATCAATTTAATCACCGAAGAAATACGTATCTGCATGTTCGCCACTGGATCGTTAAATTTGGAACAGCTCAGAGACGGAAAGCTGGTCAAAAAATAAGCGCATGTCCTCCAATTCCACCGAAGGCATTACGCAAACGTATCTTGAGGCGATCGAAACAGAGCTTCAGCGAGCTGTGGAGAGGGCGAAAGACGTAGGCAGGTCCAAGCTGCATGATATGCTTGCATATCACATGGGCTGGAAAGCTGACGGTGAAACTGCCGTTGTAAGTGGCAAACGCATTCGACCCCTACTGGTCCTGCTGGTTTGTTCCGCAGCCGGTGGTGATTGGTCGCTTGCCATACCCGGCGCGGTTGCAGTCGAGCTTATCCACAACTTCTCATTGATTCACGATGACATCGAAGACCGCAGTCCCCTGCGACGTGGTCGCCCGACGGTATGGAAAAAGTGGGGTATCCCTCAGGCAATAAACACCGGTGATGCCATGTTCGCCTTGGCTCACTTGGAGGCGGTCCGTTTAGCCCAGACGGTAAATCCATCGATTGGTCTCCAGGCAGTCGAAATCCTTCAATCCACATGCTTGCATCTCACCCAGGGACAATATCTGGATCTCTCATATGAAACACGTCATGATCTTACCGTCGACGATTACTGGTTTATGGTTGAAGGAAAAACTGCTGCCTTGATCGCTGCCAGCGCTGAACTGGGTGCACTGGCGGCATTTAGTGATGAACAGGTGAGCAACAGGTACCGCCAGTTTGGTCGGCTGCTTGGTATGGCTTTCCAGGTGCAGGATGATCAGCTTGGTATATGGGGAAATTCTTCCTTGACTGGCAAATCGAGCCAGAGCGACCTGGTCACAGGTAAAATCACCCTTCCTATTATTTATGGACTTTCAAAAGCCGGTGAGTTTGCCGCCCGTTGGAAGCGTGGTCCAGTCCAACCTGCTGAGGTGCCAGAAGTCATTGGTTTACTCGAAGAGGAAGGTGGGAAGGAATTTACAAACAACGAGGCGATACGGTTTTATAATGAAGCCATGACAGCCCTGGAAGAAGCGGCTCCCCGTGGTTATGCCGGCGAGGCTTTAAGAGACCTGGCGCTTAGTCTTGTCAACCGACAGTCGTAGTCCATCAATTAGGATCAAATAAATTCTTTGAACACCTGGTTTCCTAACAAGTGGCCTCTTAAAGTTAATCGCAATCTTTTATCTTGATCACCCACCCACTCCAACAATCCAACCGAGATTAGCCAATCAATCTGTTTACCAAATCGACTTTCCAGTCTCACCCCGAATCGTTGTAGGAACTCCTTGG
>JBGOYO010000005.1:0-21043 GCA_041479715.1 Anaerolineae bacterium | reverse complement strand
GTGCAGAACCTGTACCGGGAGTCGGGCGGAGTGCATACTTCGGCACTGAGTGATGGGGAGAGGATCCTGATCGCGGTGGAGGATATCGGCAGGCACAATACGCTGGATAAAATTGCCGGTCGGTACATTATGGAGCGGATCAGCCCGGTGAGGAAGATCATCCTGACCACGGGGAGGATTAGCTCGGAAATGATCCAAAAAGCTGGGCGAATTGGAGCGGGGGTGGTGATCTCGCGCACATCACCGAGCAGCTTATCGGTGCAGATGGCGGACGAGCTAGGGATCACGCTGATCGGCTATGCCCGGCAGGACAGGTTTAGGATTTATACACATCCCGAAGGGATCGTAACCGCCCCAATGATGAGAACTGAACAGTGAGGCAGCATGACGAATAAAATCATTAAGTATCGGCCGGTCGATCCAGAAATAAGTGAGGTGGCGAGGAAACACCAAAACAACCCTGAGGCAATCCTCGAGATGCTGACCGAGATCCAGGAGCAGAGGGGCAACCTTGAGGCAGATGCGATTACTGATGTTGGACGATCAACCCAGACCCCGCCGGCAAACGCGTACGGAGTGGCTTCATTCTATTCCATGCTGAACTTGCAGGAAAAAGCAGAACACATTATCAGGGTGTGTGATGGACCGGTATGCTGGTTGTGCGGGGCGAGCGAGGTGCGGCAGGATGTTGAGCAGACATTCGGTGAGAAACCTGGCTGGAAGGTAACACGTTCGAGCTGCCTGGGCCTATGTGACCGAGCGCCGGTGATGTTGGTTGATGGGGTGCAAACTGGTCCAGCAACGAAGGGAAGTGTAGGAGAAATACGGAGCGGCTGGAGCGGCAAACTGACAGACTACAGCCAATCACGCAAAGGGGAGCTGCGGGTGATGATGGCGAATGCAGGGGTGATCATCCCAGATTCGATCACATCAGCCCTGGAACATGGCGCCTACCAGGCGTTGCAGGCCGTGTTGGTTAAGGCACCCGAAGCAGTCCTCAGCGAGGTGGAAGCATCCGGATTATCTGGTCGGGGTGGGGCAGGCTTCCCAGTGGGACGGAAATGGCGCTTCGTGGCGCAAGCAAAACGAAACCCTAAATATATCGTCTGCAATGCGGACGAGTCGGAGCCGCTAATCTTCAAAGACCGTGTGCTGATCGACACCAACCCGCACCAGATCCTGGAAGGGATGGCGGTGGCGGGGTATGCATGCGGGGCGCGCGAAGCTTTTATTTATATACGAGGCGAGTATGTAAGCCAGGCAGAACGGTTGAGGCATGCCATCATGGTAGCCGAGCAAGCCGGATGGCTGGGAGATGCCATCCAGGGCAGCGAGTATTCATTCCACATCCACGTCCACATAGGCGCCGGAGCGTATATCTGCGGCGAGGAGACTGCCCTGATCGAAAGCTTAGAGGGCAAACGGGGTGAGCCGCGCACGCGACCGCCATACCCACCCACGTACGGGTACAATGGGCTACCGACATTGGTGAATAACGTCGAGTCGTTCGCGGCAGTCCCGGCGATCATCCTAAACGGGGCGAGCTGGTATCGGTCACTTTCCGGGGCAGCCATTCCGGGAACGAAAATCTATATGCTGCTGGGTCACATCAAAAGACCGGGGCTGTTCGAAGCTCCATTTGGATTGACCTTACGTCAGATCATCGAGGAATTCGGAGGCGGGATGCAGGATGGATCGAGATTCAACTTTGCGCTGACAGGCGGGGCGGCTGGAACGATCGTGGGTGAGACAATGATGGATATCCCGATCGATTATGCCTCGGGAGCGAAGGGAATCTCGCTCGGAGCTGGGGCATTTTTGGTGTGCGACCAGCGTGTTTCTGTAGTGGCATTCCTCAGGGAGCTGCTGCATTTCTTTGCCGTGGAATCCTGCGGGAAGTGCACCCCCTGCCGGGTAGGGACGTACCGGGCGCATGATATCTTGATGAAGATGGCAGCGGGTGAAGGGAGGCCGGGTGATGTGGATGAGCTGTATGCATTGGCGGAGGTTATGTCCGACTCATCTTTCTGTGGGCTGGGGCAATCCGTCCCGACTCCGATCCGATCGGCGCTGAACCAATTTACCCAGATCTTCATGGACGCCGAAAAGCCGGCTTAATGGTTGAATTTCGCCAGGAGGATGAAACATATGACGGTGCGGCTCACTATTGATGGAAACCTGATTGAAGCAGATGATGGGCTGGGGCTGTTGCAGACTGCGCGGCAAAATGGCCTGACCATCCCAACGTTGTGCTATCACCGCGACTTGACCCCCACGGGGAACTGCCGGATTTGCGTGGTGGAAGTGCAGGGGCAGCGGTTCCTGCAAGCAGCTTGCGTCACCAGCGTGTGGGAGGAATGGTGGTACAGACCCACAGTGAACGCGTGGTGCGTGCGAGACGGCAGACACTGGAAATGATGCTGGCAAACCACCCGCAGGACTGTCTGACATGTGATTCAAGCGGGGCGCGCGAGCTACAAGACCTGGCATATGACTATCAGGTGGAGGTGCCAAAGTGGGGCAGCAAAGGCACCCGCTACCAGGTGGACAGCGACCCGAACCCGTTTGTGCGGGTGGATTTTAACAAGTGCATCTTGTGCCGGCGGTGCGTATTGGCATGCGCGGAGGTGCAGGGACGATTCGTGTGGGGAGTGGCATACCGGGGCTTCGAAGAGAAAATTGTAGCCGGGGCAGATACGACCATGCTCGAGGCGCGCTGCGAGAGTTGCGGGCAGTGTTCAGCCTACTGCCCAACAGGGGCATTGAGCGATAAATTATCCTACGGAATGGGTAGAGCGCATCAGATCAGCAAGGTAACCACCACTTGTTCGTACTGTGGGGTGGGGTGCCAGTTCGACCTGAATGTAAAAAATGGGATGGTGATCGGGGTGAGCTCAAACCCGCATGCGCCAGTCAATGGGATGGCATTGTGCGTGAAAGGCCGCTACGGTAACGATTACATCCACCACCCGGACCGGCTGACAAAGCCCAGGGTGCGAAAGTATCTACTTGAGGGGGGTGCAAGGGATGATGGCGGGCGGGGAGAGTGGGTGGAGGTGGAGTGGGAGACGGCGCTCAAGATTGCAGCGGAAAAGCTGCGAGTGATGCGGGATACCTATGGTTCAGATAGCGTGGGCGTGTTGACCTCTGCCAAATGCACCAATGAAGAAAACTACCTGATGAATAAATTTGCCCGGCAGGTGATCGGGACGAATAATATCGACCACTGCGCCCGGCTTTGACACTCCAGCACCGTGGCCGGTCTGGCCACCTCATACGGTTCGGGAGCGATGACCAATTCGATGAAGGACGTTGCCAACCAGGCGGCAGCAATGCTGATCATCGGCTCAAACACCACCGAGCAGCACCCGGTGTTTGGCACAATGATACGGCAAGCAGTGTTGCGGCGAGGGGTTAAGCTGGTGGTTGCCGACCCGCGTCGGATCGACATGATCGAGTTTGCCACGCTGCATCTGAGGCACAAACCTGGTACGGATATCGCCCTGATTAACGGGTTGATGAACATTATCCTGAAGAAAGGTTGGGAGGACGAGGGGTTCATCGAGGAGAGGACGGAAGGATTCAAGGAGTTTAAGAGCGTGGTGGATGGCTACACACCCGATAAGTCTGCAGCCATCACGGGAGTGCCGGTCGAACAGCTGTACCAGGCGGCTGAAATCCTGGCATTGAATAAGCCGATGGCAGTGATATGGGCAATGGGCATCACGCAGCACATTGTGGGAGTGTGTAACGTGATGGACCTGGCCAACCTGCAGATGCTGCTGGGTAACATTGGAGTTCCCGGGGGCGGGGTAAACCCACTGCGCGGGCAGAACAACGTCCAGGGGGCGTGTGACATGGGCGGATTACCCAATGTATACCCGGGATACCAGACCGTGACCGTAGATGCAGCCAGGCGAAAATTTGAGGCAGCCTGGGGTGTGAGCCTACCCAGCAAGGTGGGGATGACGGTGACGGAGATGATCCCTGCGGCAGGTGAAGATAAGATCAAAGCCCTGTACATTGTGGGAGAAGACCCGGTGATGAGCGACCCTGACAGCGCTCACATCAGGCATTGCCTGGATCTGTGCGAATTTACCGTGCTGCAGGAAATTTTCCCGTCAGAGACAGCAAAATATGCAGATATACTCCTGCCGGGGGTGAGTTTTGCGGAGAAAACAGGCACCTTTACCAACACCGAGCGGCGAGTACAAATGGTACACAAGGCGATCGAACCGCTCGGCGAGGCGCAGCCAGACTGGTGGATCATCAGTGAGCTGGCAAAACGAGTTCTGGATGCAGGGGAGCGCCAGGTGAGCCTAGCGCCAAATTCCGGTTGGAACTATAGCGACCCGGCGCAGATCATGGAAGAGGTGGCGGCATTAACACCAAGCTACGCGGGGGTGAGCCATGCACGGTTGGAACGCGGAGACCAGCTCCAGTGGCCGGTGAGAGATCTGACCCATCCGGGAACGCCGATCCTGCACATTGGTCAGTTTGCGCGCGGGGTGGGAAAATTCATGCCGATCGAGCATATTCCCCCGGCAGAACTGCCCGATGATGACTACCCAATTCTGTTGAGCACAGGACGGGTGTTGTATCACTGGCATGGGGGCGAGATGACCCGGCGAGCTAAAGGATTAATGATGATCTATCCGGAGGCGTTGATCGAGGTAAACCCTGAGGACGCAGAGCAGCTGGGGCTGGATGGTCACACACGGGTGCGGGTGAGCTCGAGGCGAGGCAGCATCGAAGCGGAAGCATGGATCACCGACCGGGTGCCGGCGGGAATGGTGTATGCGAATTTCCATTTTCCCGAGGCATCCGCGAACGAGCTGACCATTGCCGCATTAGACCCGATTTCCAAGATCCCAGAATATAAAGTGTGCGCGGTAAAAGTAAGTGTAGTATAGGAAAAATAGAGAGGTGTGCGGATGGACACTCGGAAAGTATATGAATATGCCTTGAGCAGGGAGTATGAGGGTAAGCGTTTTTTTGAAGAGAATGCCAATCGGCTGAGCGAAGCCGCCGCGGTAGAGGCGTTCCAGCAGCTGGCAGGAGAAGAACAAAAGCACATTGATTTCATCCGAAAGCAGATTGAGTTATGGGATGCGGGCCAGCATGGATCCGTCGATTTTGGCACGCGGCTCGAGCAGGCGGGTTTCTTTTCACAACGGGCGCAGTCTGAGATCATCGATCAAAAAGTGGCGGAAGCGATGGTGCCAGACCTGCCGGTGCTGCGTATGGCATTTCTGATTGAGCGGGATTTCGCAGAGTTTTATGAATCAACCGCGACCCAAGCAGAGGGGGAAGCGAAGCAGGTGTTGACACTGTTAGGGCAGTGGGAACGCGGACACGAGCGTCTGTTCAAGCATTTTTATGACCGAGCATTCGAAGAATACTCCAAAATGCCCTGGGGTGGGTAAGTTTTTCACAACGAAATCAATTTCTGCGGGAGGTTAGTAAAGACGGCAGGTTCGAGTCCCGACGCAGTATGGTACACTTCAACGCTGGAGATTTCACCACCCGTGGCAACCCTGGGCCCAGCAGCAATTAAACAAGCCAAAAATATCCCATTCAATTTTATCGTCAATGTGATGGATGGCAGTTTTTTTGGTCTGGCGTTAGGATTTGCCTCATTAACAACGGTATTACCCCTTTTCGTCAGCAACTTAACTCATTCGGCGGTGCTGATCGGGCTGATCCCGG
The DNA here is from genome assembly GCA_041479715.1 of Anaerolineae bacterium. Lineage (GTDB taxonomy): Bacteria > Chloroflexota > Anaerolineae > Anaerolineales > UBA4823 > FEB-25. The sequence goes on along the minus strand of JBGOYO010000005.1, from coordinate 15,334 downwards.
CAATCCACACGGTGGGTTGGTACCTGCCGCAAGTCTTTACAGCCCAACGCGTGTCTCAGCTGAAGCGGTACAAGCCGATGGTGATGTTTTGGACCATCCACGAACGAGTGCCATTTTTAGGTCTGGCGATCGTAGCATGGTTTGTACCCCAGATTGGACCGAGCATCGCCTTGTTTTTAACCTTCAGCTTGCTGATATGGCAGGGGATTGGAGGCGGCCTGGCAGCCAACCCCTGGCAAAATATGATCGGAAAAATCATCCCGCGCGAACGGTGGGGGATTTTCTTTGGCTCTCAATCGGCGGCGAGTACTCTCCTTGGCGCTGTGGGGGTGTTTAGCGCTGGCTTGGTCATGCAAAATAATATGCCCAACGCTGGTTTCAGCAAATGTTTCCTATTGGCAGTGGGGGCTTTTACGATATCCTACATTGCAATCGGCTTAACCCGTGAAGTCGAATCGGCACCTGCAGCAGTCACAGTAGAAAGAAAAGACTTCTGGAAGGAATTACGGTCGATATTAAACCGGGATGCTAATTTCAGGTGGTTTGTGGCAGTAAGAATCCTGGCACAGCTGGGTACGGCTGGATTTGCATTCTACACCGTCTATGTAGTGCGATTTTATGGGGTGAATGCTGTAACGGTAGGGATATTGGGTACGATCTTATATATCTCACAGACCATTTTCAATCCGATCATGGGCTGGCTGGAAGACCATTGGAGCCACCGAGGGGTGATGGCGCTGGGCATGCTTGCTGCTGCAATGAGTGCGGGGATCACAATCTGGGCGCCATCGATGGGGTGGTTTTACCTTGCATATGCGCTGGCGGGAATCGCGTACGTGGGCGTGTGGACGATTGCGCTCGCAATGACCCAAGAATTTGGAAAACCACATGAGAAACCTTCTTACATAGGATTGGCAAATACCTTGATTGCACCGACCGCTTTCATCATTCCGGTTTTTGCGGGATTGCTCGCTGATTCGGTGAGTTACAAAGCAACATTTCTGGTGACGGCGATTGGAGCATTGGTGACGGCACTGGTGCTCGGCTTCATTCTCAAAGACCATACTAAACCTGTGATGATCGAAGAGTAAATGGTGGAAATGACACTGGATTCAAATCAAAAATGGGGGGTGTTGCTGGCAGTTGGAATTGGCACATTTATGACTGCGCTGGATACGAGCGTGGTGAATACGGTTCTGCCTGTAATCGGTAAAAACTTTAACCAGCAGATCACAGCGGTTGAATGGGTGGTAACGATCTATTTGCTGGTATTGAGCGGTCTGCTACTCAGCTTTGGCAGGCTGGGGGATATGCGCGGGCACAAGACGATCTACCTGATAGGGTTTGGTATTTTCATGGGTGGCTCTCTATTCTCTGGGGCAGCCCCAAATGTGACATTATTGATCGCATTCCGCGGGCTACAGGCGTTGGGGGGAGCAATGATAGCGGCCAATTCTCCAGCGATTTTAACAAAAAGTTTTCCGGCTGAACAACGCGGGCAGGCGTTGGGGCTGCAGGCAACCATGACTTACCTGGGGCTAACAGCAGGACCGTTGGTGGGTGGATGGTTAGCCAGCCTGCTCAGCTGGCGAGCGGTGTTCTACATGAATCTACCAGTGGGATTGGTTGCCATCTGGCTCAGCTTGCGATATATTCCAATGGATTTAAACCACCAGCGCACGGAGCAGTTCGATTTACTGGGAGCGGTGACATTCATTTTGGGACTTGGAGCTTTGCTATTGGGTCTCAACCAAGGTGGAGAGTGGGGGTGGAGTTCTTTCCCCATCGTTAGTTTGCTGCTCTTTGCAGTCTTATTGCTGTCGCTATTCATCTATATTGAGAGCCATGGAAAATACCCCATGCTGGACCTCAGTCTGTTCAAGAAGCTGCCGTTTTCTTTAACCACTCTAAGCGCGATCATCAACTACATCGGAGTATACAGCTGTATAATTTTGATGCCATATTATCTGATCCAGGGGCGTGGGTTTTCACCGTCACAGGCAGGATTGATCATTGCAGCACAATTTGTTGTCATGGCGGTGATTGCACCGATCAGCGGTACCCTATCTGACCGGATCGGGACGCGCATCCCGGCGGTGTTGGGGATGGCAATCCTGTCAGGAGGTTTATACCTGTTATCGCACCTCACGGGTCAGTCATCCATTGGGGCGATGATGCTGGCTTTGGCGGTCGTCGGGCTTGGGACGGGGATATTCATTTCTCCTAACAACAGTGCACTGATGGGGTCGGCTCCAAAGAGCAGGCAAGGAATCGCAGCAGGAATTTTAGCGACAGGGCGAAGTTTTGGGATGGTGCTGGGGGCGGGGATTTCTGTGGCGATATTCACTACCGTTAAGGCGTACGAGAGCAGTGGCATCATCTCATCAGGCAGCTCAATTCAAGCTACGGCTTTTTATACCGCCTTGGGGGCGAGCTTCCTGGTGGTTTCAATCATTACCCTATTGGGGGTGGTCACCAGCCTGGTGCGAGTTAACACCAACTCTTGATTAAAATCAAAGCACCCCTGGACAGACTCGAACTGTCGCTTTTGGCTCCGGAGGCCAACGCTCTATCCACTGAGCTACAGGGGCACGAGAAGTGCAATCGAAATTTTATTTTACCATGATTTATTTCCAACCTTATTTGAAGCAAAGAGACTTTTCATCTACTAGCAAATCTGAGCGCTGAGTTGAACCAGCTGCTGGCGAACACGATCGATTTCAGCCTGGTTTTGTTCCTGCTCTCCTAAGGCTGAAGATTGGTGTTTCTTATACGCCAATTCAGCCGTCAACTGGTAGAACCGATCAATCAGACGGTATCTGCCCGCAAATAAGGCTTTCGTGCGGGCGATCGTTTGAGCGCTGGCTGAGCAAGCGGTTTTATATTGAGCGGGCGTGATCACACCACTGGCTACTTCATCGGGCAGCTGTGTGACGATCCATTTCTGCTCACGGGCAAGCGCCCAGACGACAAAAATAATCATGGCGATCCAGCCGGACCAATCAAATGCCAGGCTGAATGCCAGGCTCTCCAGACCGTGAAATAAGGTCGAAATCAGGTTGTGGAATGAATGGGCAAAAATGGCGATGGTTAAACCGATGATCGGTGCAAGGATCTTGATCGAATTCATTCTGCTGAGGCGTGAAACTGCCAGCCCAATGCCGATAAAGGCTGTATAAAACGGATGCTGCCAACCGACCAGAATTACGCGAACAAAGAACATATACAGGATACCATTCAATCCGTTTTGCTGAAAACCATAAGTGTAGATGTAATAGATATTTTCGGTGGCAGCGAAACCGATGGCAGTGATGGCAGCATAAACGATGCCGTCCAAGATAGAATCAAATTCACGCTTAAAGAATAAGAAAACTAGTAAACACGCCATTCCTTTGAGCGATTCCTCGATGATAGGGGCAAAAACGGAAGCAGTAGACAGCTCGGTGAAGGCCTGCGAGCCGGTAAACATGTAAATCCCCAATCCCAAAAACGTATTTACGATAAAAGCAGCACCGGCAGCAATGATGGCGCCCCACAAGAAGACGCCACCCAGGAGAGTAATTGGTTCTTTTTCATAGCGGTCAACCCAATAGACTACGTAAGCAAATAGAAGCATCGGTAAGAAGCCGAATACAAAGGAAAGTAGAATGCCTGAACTTTGCAAGGTTATCACCCCTCCTAATGTCGCGTTTTTTCAGTTTAACATAACTCGAAAGGACGTGCAAGCCGCGCTAATCGCGGTTTAATTTTAGCGAATCCCTGTGGACACGTGTATCTTGGAACTTTATTCCCAGCTCTGCCAATAATTCTTCCGGCCGACCGGTTGCGCCATCTCTGGCAGCAAGCTTAGCGCGTAGCACTAACCTCCCTGAATAATCCTGTGAGATAAGAGCTATATCTTCGATCAGAGGCCTAAGATCGTAGGGTTTATTCCGGCGCAGGCGAGGTAAGTGCTCTGCAGAAATGATCCGTTGGATGCGATCGGGTAGGTCGGGAATGTCATCCAGAAAACTGATCACATAAACCGCGGATAGGACCTGAGTCTGCAGGGCAGGGGCATGCAGATCAATATTTTCCAGCTCCAAAATTTCCAGACCCGGAGGCACTGCCGCCCGGATCGCTTCACTAATTTGAATGAGGGGCATATCCTGTTCCAACCAGGCGTCTAAGAGCTCGCATTGACTGGTGAATCCTACCGGCAAAGCACAAGCCAGGTTAAGATGAGGCTGAGGATGGAACCCCTGACTATATTCCAAAGGCAGGTTTGAGCGCCTGAAAGTGCGCTCCCATGACCTGTGCAGGTCCAGATGACCGACATACTGCATAGCACCAGCCTTTGAAAACGTAATCCTGATACGCATGGTCATTTAAAACTTGGCTAAGGAGTAATATCTTCAGAGTAACCGGCTGATTTGACCCTGGCAGGTGATTTTACTTCAGGGCACAACCAAGAAGATCCAGGATGATCGCGGCGAACACCGGCATAGGTAGGCAGAATACCACAGGCGAAACACTGCTTGCGGCAGTCGATACGAGTGAGGGATGCCTTACTGAGCTGCAGCTCCTGGAGCAAGAACTTCTTGCGAACACCTGTGCTAATATGGTCCCAGGGGAAGACCTCATCCTGTGGACGAGGTCGATGGGTGTAGAAAATTGGATCGAGGTGTGTGCTTTCAAATGCGTTGGTCCAGGCAGTGTATTTGAACTGGTCCTGCCAGGCATCAAACCTGGCACCATTTACCCATGCCTGGTATACCACATCTGCCATACGCCTGTCGCCACGCGATAGCCAGGCCTCCAGCAGGGTGGCTTCAGGGTTCGTCCAGGTGAGCTTGATGTCCTTATGGCGGAGCCCTTGCTTCAGGAGGGTTTGTTTGGCCTGGATCTGCTCGACCGTATCACAGGCGACCCATTGAAATGGGGTATGCGGCTTGGGGATAAACGTGGAGACCCCGAGATTTAACTTCGCCCGATGACCAATAGTCCTATGCCCTTCGGCGAGCACCAGCTTGCATAAATCCACAATCGCGCTGACATCATCCAAAGTCTCATCCGGGTGACCGATCATGAAGTAGAGTTTTATGGTGGTCCAACCGCGGGAGTAGATTTGATGGGCAATCTCGAGCAACTGTTCAGTGCTGAGGGGCTTGTTGATGATGTTACGCATATGCTCTGTGGCGGCTTCGGGCGCAAGGGTGAAACCTCCATGGCGGGAATCTTTGAGCAAGTCCATCAAATCCACCGAAAATGATTCGATGCGTAATGAGGGAAGAGAAATGCCGAGGTGTTTGGAGCAATATTTATCGGTGATAGCCTGAACGAGCTCAGAAATATGCGTATAGTCAGACGATGACAGGGACAGGAGACCTATCTCTTCAATGCCGGTAAATTCCAATGCCTGATCAATGGCTTCGAGGATTGCAGAGACACTGCGCTCGCGGACAGGTCGCGACACCATACCGGCGTGGCAAAAACGGCAGCCGCGGGTGCACCCACGCATAATCTCGATGGGGATGCGGTTATGGACGGTTTCGATGTTGGGAACGATGAACCGCGTGGGCGGAGGGGGAAGCACAGGAACGATACGCTTAAGCACAGGGAAACTTGCCTGGTCAACCTGCCTCTCAACTCGTTCGACGGTGCCATCTTGATGGTAATACACCTGGTAAAGGCTAGGGACGTAAACACCGCTGATGGAGGCCAGGCTGATCAATAGCTGCTGGCGGGAGCGGGATGAGCGCTTCCATATCTGATATCCATTGATGACCTCCTGGATGACCTGTTCACCTTCGCCGATGACGAAGGCATCCACAAACTTATACACCGGTTCGGGATTATAGGCTGTTTGACCACCAGCGATGATCAAGGGGTCAGTCTCATGGCGCTCAGAGCTCAGCAATGGGATACCTGACAGATCCAGCGCATTGAGCATATTTGTGTAAAGGGTTTCGTAGGGGAGTGAAAACCCTACAATGTTAAATGTGCTAACCGGATGCCTGGTTTCGAGAGAATACAACGGAATGCCTGCCTGGCGTAATTCTGCTTCCATATCAATCCAGGGGTTATATACCCGTTCAGCGAGCGCATCCGGGCGGTCATTGATCAGTTCGTAGAGGACAGCCAGGCCGAGATTCGACATGCCGATATCATAGATATCCGGAAAAACCAGGGCGACATGCGTCTCAATGGAGGCCCAATCTTTAACTACCTGGTTCAGCTCTCCACCAACATAGCGGGCAGGTTTTTGCACTGTGGGGAGAATGCGTTCCAGTTTAGAATTTATCTCAGCCGGGGTCAGGAACATTAATACCTTTCAACCAGAATAGAATATGACCAAATAAGCGTCAGAATGTCAGATTATATCTTAAAAACTGCCGTGTCTCTCTCCGGGAGATTACGTCAATATCTCAGCTGGAAAGGGACACGGAGAGGATAATCGAGGTCTGTGATCGATGAATACTCTGGGCTGCTAGTCCTCGAACACCCACGGATCGATGGAGCGTTCCCATGTGACCAGCTCTTGCGGAGTAAACCACAGGGCGACTTCTTTCTTGCCGTTTTCTACATTATCAGAAGCATGTGTCAGGTTGCGCCCAATTTCAAGGGCGAAATCGTGCCGGATAGACCCAGGAGCGGCAGTTGTGGGTGAAGTGGCGCCCATCGTCTGGCGAATGGCGTTAATGGCATTCGGACCTTCCCAAACCATGGCCATCACGGGGGCAGAAGTGATATAACGAATCAAGCCTTCATAGAATGGCTTTCCCACATGGACAGCATAGTGCGTTCGAGCTAATTCCTGACTAACGTTAATGAATTTTGCGGCGACGAGCCGCAGACCCCGCCTTTCCAACCGTAGGATGACTTCACCAATCAGGCCTCTTTGCACTGCATCCGGTTTTACCAACACCAACGAGCGTTCCATAATGACCTCCTAAAATTGATGATTCGCGAAACGTGAAACGTATGCAAATACGTTTCACGTCAGCATGTGTTCATAGTTGAGGATTACCTGGCTAATTCTTCCGCCTTGGTGTAGGCGTTTAAGGCTTCCTGCAAATTATGCGTATTGGAGTGGGCATCTCCGAGAGTAACCCACATGTCCACATCAACAGGGAAACGATAGAGGGCATCCTGCAGGTCCTTGATGATCTCGTCCAGATGATAATTCTGTTTGACCAGGCCTGAGTATAGGGTGATTGCCTGGGATGGCTGACCCTGATTGAGTGCACTGCGGGCATTGGTCAGGAGTGCTTCTGCAGGGTCTGGTTCCAATACGGCTGCGACAGGCTCAGGTCCCGTTGGCTCAACAGGTTTAGGTTCGACTGCTTCTGGCGGGACCTCTTCCGCTATGGTAGCTGGCTCAGCCTCAGCCTCGGCCTTGATTGGAACGAGAACCTCCGGTTCAGGTATTTCTACTGGTTGCCCGACCGTCTCAGCAGGGGGAGCGGCTTCCTCAGGTTTCGCCAGCCCAGCAATGACGGCACCTGCTGCAACGTCAGCGGCTGAAACAGGATGTTCTGCGGGAGCAACTTCTTCGGCCGCCTCAGTTTCGGTTATTTCCTTGAGCCAATCTGGTAATTCCTCCACCTTCCATTCCAATGCTTCATCATATTGAGCAGGAGCTTCTTTCTCTTCTTGCGGTTGGTCCATTTCAAGCAGCCAGGCAGGCAACTCTTCGGGATTTTCCTCCCCGGCTTCAGCAGGAGCGGGTGAAACCGGTGCTCCTTCACCTGCTGCTGGTGATTCTACTGATACCGGAGCCTCAGGTACCGGCTCAGCTTCGGGCTCCTCGCCTAAACCTTTGATCCAATCCGGGACTTGCGCTGCAGGTAATACCGGTTCTTCAGCAGCAACCGGCAGCTCCGGTGAGACGGGTTCTTCTGTAATGGGTTCCATCTCAAGTTTCACCCATTCAGGGGGTTGGACCTCACCTTCGATAGGTGGCGTGACCAATCCCTCTTCCTTAGCATCCTGTTCAGCCGCCAACCCTTCCAGCCAGGCAAAAGCAGCGGCTTCATTCATTGAATTGGGTTCAAGTGGAGGAATTTCTGCTCCAGCCGGGATAAGCTGATCGATTTGAGGCTGCTCGGAGGCTTGAATGGGGGGTTCAGAGACGGGGACAACTTCAGTCTGGAGGGGCGTCTCAGCGGCAGCAACTTCTGCTGTAATCGGCGCTACCATACCGGATGAAGGCTCTGAAGGATAAGGTATCTCTGCTGATGGAACTGTTTCAACAACGGAGGGCAGTTCTTCAGCTGGAGCCTCTTCGGTTTTTGCCACCATTTCAGTAGCGACCAAGGCAACTGCAGCCTGGGGCAGTTTCGATTCTGGTGGGATTTCTTCAGCTACAGGTAGCGCTTCGACCACAGAAGGCTGCTCTGCGGTGGGAGCCTCTTCAGGTTTTGCAAGTGCACTTGCAACCAGTGCGGCAGCTGCAGCCATGGGCAGTTTCGATTCAGATGGGGTTTCTCCAACTGGCGGCAGCTCTTGGGTGGGTTCTCCTTCGATGACAGGAAGATTCGTTTCGGTAGGAAGTGTTTCTGTGGCGAGTGGCTGTGCTGCAAGCTCGGGCTCAATGACCTTAGGCGTTTCTGCAGCGACAGGCTGTGCAGCAAGCTGAGTCTCGGTGACTGGCGTCGTTTCAGCGGCGACCGGTTGTGCAGCAGGCTCAGGCACTGAGACCGGTGGGGTTTCTTCGACTGGTTTGTCAATCATGGAGGAAATAACTTCCGCGGCTGGAACTGCGATGGCAATCTCTTTAAGCCAGTCTGGAATCTCTTCCTCAGGTGGGGCAGCAGGCTGAACAGAGGGCAAATTCATAGCTGGCTCGGCGGCTTTCTCCACCGGAGCAGCTCCAATTTCATGCGTCACAGGTGCTTTGGGTTCTTCTAAAAACGCGGAGGGTACGGATGTAAGAGCCGCTGGGTGCTCGACCGGTGTACCTCCTTCAGCTGACGAGGTCTGAGGAATATCCAGATCTTTCAGCCAGTCGGGAACTTCTTCATCCGGAGAAAAAGCAATATTTTGTTCCTGGGCTTGTGGGGTGACCGACGCATCAGGCTGTTTGTCCTCAAGCCATTGAATGATCGAATCGGTGGGACCGGGTTGATGGGGCTCAAGCCAGGGATTGGAAAGAGTTTCTTCTTCAGGCTGTGCCTGCTGACCCTGCTGACCGACGAAGTCTTCCGGAGCTATTCCACGCAGCCATTCAGGAATGTCAGCTTGCTGGAGATCTTCGCTCGTGGGAGTGGCGACAGTTGGCTCTTCGGGTGGCAACATTTGACCAGGTTGCGGAGTTGTTTCGCCGGAAGAGGGTTTCCAACCAGCATCTTTCATCCAATCCGGAATCTCGCCTTCAGGTTTGGAGGTATCTGTGATGATTTTTTCCACTTCCTGAGTATCCCAGATAAAGGGGGAGACAGTTGGCGATGCTTTATCATCGACTGGTTTCGGTGCAGGAGCTTCCGCTGCTTTAAGCCAGTCAGGGATATTTTCTTCGGCTGGTTTCTCCATATTTATCCCAAGCGAGGTAGCCCAAGCGGGTTGGTTGGGAGCTTCTCCAATCTGAATTCCAGATTTGTATTCCAACCGCTCAATGTTAACCGCATTTTCAGCGACCTGATCTGAGTTGATCGCCTCGGGCTCCGCAAAGGCGTAATACGGATCCATAGAGATCACAATTTGGCGGGAGTTCCTCACTGCATCCGAGCCTTCACCTGCGGGTAGCGAGACGGCGAGGATGCGGTTGGCTTCCAAACACAAAGGCATTTTCTTCAGAATGTTTACGCTAGCCTCCACCGCCTCGATACGTTGGGAGGTCTGGAAGAACATCTGGGCGAGCAATAGCTGCAAGTCGGGTCGGTTTGGATCCTCGGCGATAGCAGCACGCAGCTCGGCAATCGCCTGATCGAACAGCCCTCCCTTGGCGTACATTCTGGCAAGGGCACCCCGCGTCATGCGGACCTTGGGGGGCTGCATGCCATCCCTGCGGCCGTAGAGGCGGCGAAGCTCATCCTGGATGGCGATATTCGCCGGCTGGGCTTCATACGCCAACTCCATATGCCAGATAGCGGCATCCAGGTTGTTCTCGTCCTCCCGAATGATACTCATGCCGACATTGGCAATAAAATCGTCCGGAATAGCAGATAAGACGCGCTGGAAAATATCAGTTGCATCACTGATGCGCTGCTGTTCCAGATGGGCTTTTCCCAGTAGACGGTAGGTGGCAATATGTTTTGGGAAGGTGGCAAGGATATGCCGGCAATGGGCGACTGCTTCATCTAATTGCCCGTTGTCGATCATACCTTCGATCTCATGATTGTATGCACGTAATGAAATTATCGCCATAATTTAGGGCTCCAGTTATTAAGTATGCCTTATTCTAGCAGATGTTGCAAGAGTTCAGCCAGTTTAAAAAATTCCCTCCCGGTTGGGGAGGGAATTAGATGAATTGGAATCAAGCAGGTTTCTCAAATGGAACAGCACGTTTCTTACTGCGAAGGATTGCCCATCCAACAGCGACCAAAAGGATGATTGCAACTGTATAAGATACTGCCGGCGATCCACTATACTTCACGATAATGGGAGCCATGATCAGGCTGACCAGGTTGACAACCTTGATCATCGGGTTTAACGCCGGCCCGGCGGTATCTTTTAAGGGGTCGCCAACGGTATCTCCAACTACACCCGCTTTATGACGCTCAGATCCCTTACCGGTATTCGCCTCAAGGTTGCGAGGTTCATCTTCGATCGTTTTCTTGGCATTGTCCCATGCCCCGCCAGTGTTCGCCATGAAGACGGCCAGCAATTGCCCGCTCAGAATGATGCCAGCCAGGAAGCCTCCCAAGGCCTCAACTCCTAATAACAAACCGATCACCAGAGGCATAAGGACGGCAATCGTGGCGAGGGGGATCAGCTCTTTTTGAGCGGCTGTGGTGGATATGCCCACAACGCGAGCATAATCCGGCTGAACAGTACCTTCCATCAATCCTGGGATGCGGAATTGGCGGCGGACTTCTTCAACGATCAGACCTGCAGCACGGGTAACAGCCTTGATCGAGAGGGAGCTGAATAACCAAGGGAGGGCACCTCCGAGGAGTAAACCGACAAACACACGTGTATCTGACACTCGAATGGCGTCCATGACGGCAAAACCGAGCTGGCTCTGGACACGGCCGACATCGGTGATAAAGGAAGCGAAAAGGCTGACCGCGGCAATAACGGCGGAAGCAATGGCAACTCCCTTGGTAATGGCTTTGGTCGTGTTTCCGACCGCATCCAGGTCTGCCATGATTTGGCGGGCTTTGCGGGTTTCTTCATCATCCATACCATGCCAGGCCATTTCGCCGATCCCATTGGCGTTATCTGAAATTGGACCATAGGAATCCATGGCGACATTATTGCCGGTGTGGCTGAGCATCCCGATACCTATCATGGCTACAGCATACAACACGTACGTGGTTCCATCTTTGGTATAAAGGAGCAATGCCAGGATAAAACTAATGGCGATGACTACGAGCGCCCAAACGCTCGATTCCATGCCGACGGATAAGCCGGATAAGATCGTGGTAGCTGGACCACCACGAGTCGAATCCACAATTTCCTTGACCGGCGCCTTTTTGGTGGAAGTGAAATAGGAGGTGAGAGGATTGTAGGCAACGGCAAGACCCACACCAATGGCGGTTAACGCAGCCAGCCTCCAATCGTGAGCGTAAAAGAAAGCCAGGACGAATGCCCAGACAATAGTATTGACACTGGAAACTTCATACGACCGGAACATGGCCTCTTCAGCATCATGAGCGCGCAGGAACTTGATGGGGAAACTTTCCCAAATAGGGACGGTAAAGGTGCCGAGAATTGAGCTGATCACGCCGATGGCGCGGATGATCAACGGGTAAACGATCCATTTCAAGTCACCGGTCAGGGCCACCAGCGCCAACCCCAGGATCAGACCTGAGACGATGGTCACCTCGTAACTTTCAAAGATATCGGCTGCCATACCAGCACAATCTCCGACATTATCACCTACCAGATCAGCGATTACAGCGGCATTGCGCGGATCATCCTCGGGAATGTCTTGTTCAACTTTTCCAACCAGGTCTGCGCCTACATCAGCAGCCTTGGTAAAAATACCCCCGCCGACACGCATAAATAATGCCAGCAGAGTGCCGCCGAAGCCAAAGCCCAACAGAGCATCAGGGGCGGCGCGACCAAAGATCATGAAGATGAGGGTCCCCCCTAAAAGACCCAGCCCATCGGTTAACATCCCGGTGATCGTGCCCGCATAGTAGGCGATCGACAGGGCTTCATTGAATCCCCGCCGCGCTGCCGAGGCTGCGCGAACATTGGCCTGGATCGCCATGCGCATCCCGAGCTGACCGACCGTCAGCGAGAAAGAAGCACCCATGATAAAACCAATCATGCGGGCTACACCAATAATCAGCAAGATTTGTCTGTAGGCTTGGGGAGTGCCCGTCTGGGTGATACTATTGGCGCAAGCGGTTAAGGCGGGAAGATTACGTGCATCGACGCCTTGAATAAAAATACAATGCCACTCGCGGGCTTCCATTGAGGGAGGAACGATATATACAGACAAAAATAATACAACGGTTAGCACTGCTATCAGCGGAAGGATTGAGCGTAATTGGCGGTTTAAGTAACTATTTGCACCGATGCGGATGGCATTCCACACTTCCTGCATCTTAGCGGTACCTTTATCTTTTGCTAGAACTCTGCCGCGTAAATACCAGGCGTATAACAAGCTGATGAAGGCAACCACCACCACACCCACAATCGCGAGTTGTTCAAACTCATTTAAGCCATGCCGGGCCAGCCATAATATATTCATCTCTCCTCCACCTAATTAGATATAAACAAACAAAATGCCCACACGCACTTGCGTCTGGGTTTTGCAAAAGGAAATTAAGTCTAATTGATTCATTTATGAAGGTTCCGCGCAGGTGGCGATATTTTACCGAATCACAAAGAAAAAGTCAAACAAGTCTCATAGATTTTTATATATTAGCATTTCATTAGACTTCATACAACCACTTGACTTTGCTAGATTTTTTAATGTATAGTCTAACACAGTGACACGATACGTTATTCATATAGATTATGCCGAAATAACTGCATAGTCAAGGGTTATAGCACAGCCACCGGGAGTCGGTTGCCGTGCCTTTTTTTCGTCTTGACAGGAGATGTTTATGATTGAAGTGGAAGGACTGACGAAAGATTATGGTCCCCGCCGTGCAATTAATGATCTGACTTTCCAGGCTAATCCAGGAGAAATTTTAGGATTTTTAGGTCCGAATGGGGCGGGTAAAACCACGACCATGCGCATCCTTACTGGCTTCATACCGCCGACGATGGGCACTGCCCGAGTGGCAGGTTTTGACGTGGTGGATAAATCTCTCGAGGTGAGGAAGCGGGTTGGATATTTACCTGAAACGGTCCCACTCTATCCGGATATGACCGTTTTTAATTACTTAAAGTATATGGCAGATTTACGGCACGTAAAAAATGCTGTTGAGCGGGTAGATGATGTATTGGAAATTGTACATATGGTAGATCGGGCGGGTGGATACATCAGCAACCTATCGAAAGGCATGCGCCAGCGCATCGGTCTGGCACAAGCCCTGTTGCATGAGCCTGAGGTCTTGATCCTGGATGAGCCTACGATTGGATTGGACCCTGCACAAATTAAAGAGGTGCGTACTTTAATCCGTGAGATAGGTAAACAACGCACGGTGTTGCTTTCGACACACATTCTTTCCGAAGCGCAACAAATCTGCGACCGTGTATTAATCATAAACAAGGGCGAGATTGTTGTGGAAGATACACCCGAAAGGTTGCAGGCTGGATTATCAGGTGTCCAGCGCATTTCAGTCCGTGTCCTTGGCGACAGCGATGGGTTAGAAAAAATGATCAAAGGGATATCCGGAGTTGGGAAAGTTACTCTCTTGGAGGAGGGAGCGGTTGAAGTTGAGACTCCTCCTGGAAAAGACCTGCGCCCGGTAATTGCTCGAAATGTCATTAAAGGTGGTTTCGATTTGCTTGAATTAAAGAAAATCGAACTTAGTTTGGAGGATATATTCCTTCAATTAACGCGTGAGGAACCCGAACCACCGAGTACAGATGATTCAGATGAAGTGTAGAAATAAGCTCGCTAATCTACCAAGAAAAAGTAGAGAATAGTTACATCAAAGAAGGATTTCATGCGAAATGTGTTGACAATTGCCAGGAGAGAATATAAAGCCTTTTTTATAAGCCCTATTGCTTATGCTGTGGCTTTCGTATTTATGCTTGTGTTGGGATTTGAATTCTTTAGAACTTTAAACAATTCATTTATTCAGGCTACGCAACAAAATACAGCTCCTAACGTTCAATTTATTACGTATTGGATATTTACCTTATTATGGATTATTCTTCCTGCTATCACTATGCGGAGCATCGCTGAAGAAATGCGGACGGGAACAATGGAGCTCTTGTTGACCGCTCCTGTCAAAGATTGGGAATTAGTTGTAGGGAAGTGGTTGGGTGCTTTTTTATTTGTTATCAGTATACTCGTAATAACTTTAATTTTCCCATTGATATTAAATTCACTTGTAACGCCAGGGATTGATCGCGGTATTTTATTAACCGGATATTTGGGATTAATTCTCATTATTGCAAGCCTAACAGCGATAGGAGTGTTCATCTCCTCCCTGATTAGTAACCAAGTTGTGGTTTTTATAATTACATTGGTAGTAATAATAATATTATTATTAATTAATCCTTCATCGTCAACTTCAGGGGGTTTAGGTAACCAAATACTAGGTTATGTGAATTTTATTGGCCATTTCGCTGATACTTTTTTTCAAGGATCAATAGATATTAGCGATATTGTCTATTATTTGAGCCTGACATCATTGGCCTTACTGCTCGGTACAGTGACAGTGGAAATGAAGAGGTGGCGCTAATGAAAAACAACTGGCGTCAGATTGGTCGATTTGGTGCGCTCACCGTCTCTCTGTTGGCGCTGTTAACTGCTGCAGGTCTTTTTATTATCCAACGTCAATGGAACCTGGCATTACAAATTTGTCTTGGCGTCTTTGTAATCGGATTGGGAGTATTTGTTGCAATGGACCCTGGTGCATTCCGTAAATCACTGACGGGTCGCCAGGCAAAATACGGCAGCAATGCTTTGATCTTGTCAGTCGCATTCCTAGGTATCCTGGTGGTGATTAATTTACTGGCGTATAAAAATACAAAACGCTGGGATTTGACCGAAGACCAATCGAACACGCTGGCTAAAGAGACTACTGATGTGTTAAAAAGCCTGCCAGACAAGATT
>JBGOYO010000004.1:0-22978 GCA_041479715.1 Anaerolineae bacterium | reverse complement strand
TCTTGCCCGCCTGCTCACCCAAATCACCACTGCTGTGCCGGATTTGGATTGGGTGCGCATCATGTATGCTTACCCGGGTTACGTCACCGACCGACTGATCGAGGTTATGGCAACCCATCCACAGCTCGTGCACTACCTGGATATGCCGCTCCAGCATGCTCACCCCGATACCTTGCGCCGCATGAAACGACCTGCTAATATGGATTGGGTCTACCGCACCCTGGAGAAAATGCGCCTCGCCATGCCCGACCTGGCGCTACGGACGACTTTTATCGTTGGCTACCCAGGTGAAACCGAGGCCGAATTTCAGACCCTGCTGGATTTTGTTAAGGAAATCCGCTTTGACCGGGTGGGGACATTTCAATTCTCTTTCGAGTCCGGCACTGCCAGTGAGCCGTTGGGGAACCCGGTTCCACCTGAGGTCAAGGAAGAGCGCTATGACCGTTTGATGGCACTTCAACAAGAAATATCCCTTGAGCGTAACCAGAGCTTCGTGGGTAAAACTCTGGATGTGCTCTTCGAAGGGCAGGGCGATGGGTTATCCTTGGGGCGCAGCTACCGTGACGCACCCGAAATCGATGGCTTGGTGATTGTGGAAGGCACTGCCCCCGTGGGTGAGATTGTACCTGTGCGCATAAACGGTGCTATGACTTATGATTTAAGTGGGGTGGTTGTTACTCATCGGTGAGAGGGGCAACCTATTTGCTTAAATGATGAACGCCTGGGTGAGGGGGGCACCCAGACGTTCATCACTTGTAATAATACACGATAGTTAAAATTTTGGCAAGGGTAAAAAGCGTTAATTGTCTAACAAGTATTGAGCGCCCCCGGCGGGAGTCGAACCCACAACCTCGGCCTTAGGAGAGCCTCGCTCTATCCTTTGAGCTACGGGGGCTTTTGCCCGAGATTATAGCATGGAAACTTCACCAAATAAAAGCTTCCCGGGCGGTACTAGCACCCGGGAAGCCTGATTTCTGGTTATTGGCAATCAGCGCAATCGACCGGTGACGATGGCCGCTTTGACTTCCCCGATCGCCTGGGTGATCTCAATCTCACGTGGGCAGCACTCGGTGCAGTTGTAGATCGTATGGCAGCGATAGACCCCGAATTGGTCGTTCAAAATCTTCAGGCGCTCGCCAGCCGCCTTGTCGCGACTGTCAAAGATAAAGCGGTGTGCCGCTACGATCGCCTGCGGTCCCAAATACAGGTCGCTCGCCCAGAAAGACGGGCAGGAGGTGGTACAGCAGGCGCACAGGATGCACTTGGTGGTATCGTCGAAGCGTTCACGCTCTTCGATGCTTTGCAGGCGCTCCTGGGGCGGTATTGGCTCGTCGTTGATGAAATAGGGCATCACCGCTTTGTAATGGGCGAAAAATTGGTCCATGTCCACGATCAGGTCTTTGATCACTTTTAGTCCCAACATTGGCTCGACCGTAATGTGGTTAGAGTGCAGGTCCTTGAGCAGTGCCTTGCAGGCCAGGTGGTTCCGACCATTGATGCGCATCGCATCTGAGCCGCAGATACCATGGGCACACGAACGCCGGAATGAAAGTGTGCCATCGTAGTAACCCTTGATATATTCCAGCATGTCCAGGACGCGATCAGTGGGCTGAGCTTCCAATTTATAGGTTTCGTAATGCGGTCGCTTGTCTTTTTCGGGATTAAAGCGGAAGACTTTGACTTTAACTTGCATGGCTGCCACCTCTTCTAATAGACTCGCTCTTTAGGCTGGTATTTTGTGATCACGACTGGTTTGTAGCGCAGCTCAATTGCGCCGTCCGGTTTGAGCCAGGATAACGTGTGCTTCAGCCAGTTGACATCGTCGCGTTTGGGGTAGTCATCGCGCGCATGCGCCCCCCGGCTTTCCGTGCGCGCCAAGGCGCACACCGTCACCAGCTCGGCAATCTCCAGCAAATTACCCAGCTCCCAAATATTGATCATCTCGGTATTGAAGATTTTTCCCTGGTCGTGCAGAGGGATATGCTTGTAGCGCTCACGCAGCTCATGTACGGTCTCCAATGCCGACTGCATCCCCTCGCCGGTGCGGAACATGCCCACGCTGTCCATCATCACCGTCTTCATCTTGCTCGATATCTCCAGGATTTTCTCATTTCCCTGGGCGTTGCGGATGAGGTCGAACTGTGCCTGGGTGAACTCAGTCGGGTCGGCCGGCAGGGGTTGAAAATCAGCGCCTTTGGCAAATTCCGCCGCCCGCAGCCCCGCGTGCTTGCCAAATACAATCAGGTCAAGCAGCGAGTTCGTCCCCAGGCGGTTGGCTCCGTGCACGGAGACGCACGCCACTTCACCCGCCGCATACAGACCGGGCATGACGGTATTGTTCTCATCGATCACCGTTTCCCCATATTTGTTCGTCGGGATCCCGCCCATGGTATAGTGCGCCGTCGGTTGGACGGGCATGGGCTGCACCACCGGGTCCACACCCAGGTAGGTGCGTGCGAAGTCCACGATATCCGGCAGCTTGGCAATGATCTCCTCCCCGGTCATTATATATGGCGTGCCATCCTGGCGTCTACGCCCATCCAAGGCGGCATACTTGTTCACCGTCTCAGGCCGCACGTCTAGATACAGGTAATTTTGACCGTTGATCCCGTTGCCGGCTTTGATTTCCAGGTACATGGCGCGGCTGATCACATCCCGTGAGGCCAGGTCCTTCACCCGCGGAGCATACCTCTCCATGAAGCGCTCACCCTTGCCATTAATTAGCACCCCACCCTCACCCCTCACTCCCTCGGTGATCAGGATGCCCAACTTATATATTCCGGTCGGGTGGAATTGGAAGAACTCCATATCTTCCATCGGGATGCCGTGCCGCATGGTAATGGCAATGCCATCCCCGGTGTAGGCGTAGGCGTTGGAGGTGATATCCCACACCCGCCCATGCCCGCCGGTCGCCAGGATCACCGATTTTGCATGGAATACATGCAACTCGGAGGTGCTGAGCTCGATCGCCACCACCCCGGCAGCCGCCCCATTGACCACCAGCAGATCCACTACCTGGAATTCATCGAAAAAATTAACGTTATTTTTCAGGCACTGTTGATACAGAGTTTGCAGGATCATATGCCCGGTGCGGTCAGCTGCATAACATGCCCGGCGGACGGGTTTGCCCGTCACATTATTGGTATGCCCACCGAATGGGCGCTGGGCGATCTTGCCTTCCGGGGTGCGTGAAAATGGCAGCCCGTAGTGCTCAAGCTCGTAAACTGCCTGCACGGCTTCGTAGCACATAAACTCGATCGCGTCCTGGTCACCCAAATAGTCGCTGCCTTTGACCGAATCAAATGTGTGCCATTCCCAGTGGTCCTCTTCTTCATTACCCAGAGCCGCTCCCACCCCTCCCTGGGCGGTGCCAGTGTGGGAACGGGTCGGGTACAGTTTGCTGATCACAGCCGTATTGGCAGTCTTCGAAGCGTACAGCGCCGCCATCAAGCCTGCGCCGCCAGCTCCGATCACAATGACCTCAAATTGATGTTTTTTCATATTGTTATGGCTCCTCACATCCTGGGTCCGCACTAATACGCAGAACCGATGACTACATAGACGGCGATAATGATCATTGCCATCCAGAGCAGTGCGAAGAACGCCCGTACGAATGGCTGCCATAACGTGTGACCGACATAATCTTCGGCGATCATACGCAGCCCATTTGCTGCATGGGTGAAGGCAAGGAAGATGATCAAGAACTGCATGATCTGCCAGAAAGCATTCGCCCATCCCAGGGTCACATCGGGGATGTTGCTATTAACCACGTGGCTCGGGTTGGGTAAGAAAGTCCAGCGCAAGACTGTGGGCAGGTCCAGCTGCAGGCGGGCTCCCATATACATCGCTGAACCCAACCCAATCAATGCCAGCAGTACGATTCCCACCCCAGAGATACGGGTGAACAGCCACATCAGGTAATCAAGGTTGATGCCGCGTTGTGGGACATAACGAGGTCGCATATCCTCTCTCCTTTACTAAACCGTGCCGGTGAAGGCTTTCGTGACGATGATATAGACCGTCAAGGCATAAATAGGGATGAAGATCGCCCACTCCAGGTAGACTACATCCCTTTCATACTTTAGCAGCTTCGGCCATATATCCAGGATAACCACCCTCACCCCATTGATGGTATGGAACAGCACGCAGAAGACCACCACAATTTGGAACCACCACGATTCATAAATGACATTGATCGTTGTCCCCCACGTCCCCAGTAGTTGCTGCATCGAGAAGGATGAGAGTACGTGCAGCCCTACGAACAGGCAAATCCCCATTGCGGTGAGGCGGTGCAATGAGAAGGAATGATACGGTCCGCCTGCGTTGTAAAACAAACCCCTGAAGCCTGAGTACTTACCATAAGCCATGTTCTCCTCCTTGGACCGGCAAAAATAGCAGAAAACGGATTGCTCAATTATCCCATTTGTATAACATTAGGTATTAGTGATAAAACTCATGGATTATTCATATTACTTATCCTTATCATCATAACATGATATGTTCTACAATTGTCCGTGCGGGATAAGACGGTCTTCCTGTGTCATTGATGTACAATATGCTTACCAAGCTGCTCATTCCGCCCAGCAGGAAGATCGTCTTCCCGATTTTAACGGTTGGAATAAATCCATTGCTCACCCGGAGGTAGACATGCCCAGTTCCCCCCATATGAGCCGCCGCGAATTCGTCACCATTGTGACTGCTGCCGCAGGTACGGTGATGGGCGCCGTGATTGGCATACCAGCCATCGGTTACCTGATCGCCCCGTCGCTTCAGAAGGTGACTGCAGATGTCTGGATACCGGTAGGTCCGACAGCTAATTATCCGGTCGGTACTCCCACTTTATTCAATTTCAACCGCACCAAAATCAATGGCTGGGAGAAAACCGTCAACAGTTATGGCGTTTATATCAGCCAGCACGAAGATGGTTCATTCCTGGCCCTTTCCAATAAATGCACTCATCTCAGCTGCCGGGTGAACTGGAAACCGGATTCATCCGCCTATATCTGCCCCTGCCATGATGCCTATTTTGACATCAACGGGCAGATCATAAAAGGGCCCCAACCTCGCCCTCTCGACTCCTATGAGACCAAGGTCGAGGCCGATATCCTCTACATTCACTTCGTGGGGAGTTAGGTATGTTCCAAAAGACCTTTGACTGGTTAGATGAACGACTGGGACTGAAGACAATCTATGCCACGGTCCTCGATCGCAAAGTGCCAAAAGTCAATTGGTGGTTCACCCTGGGGAGCGCCAGCCTGTTCCTCTTCATCCTCCAAGGTATCACCGGCATCATGCTCACCGTCTATTACGTCCCGTCACCCGACCACGCCTACGACAGCATCCAATACATCATGACCGGGGTCAGCTACGGCTGGCTGATCCGCGGCATCCATCATTGGGGCGCCAGCCTGATGGTGTTGATCGTTTTCTTCCATATGCTGCGCACGTTTTATTTTGGCGCTTACAAATATCCGCGTGAGTTCACCTGGGTAACCGGGGTGTTCCTGCTCCTGCTCACCCTGGGCATGGGTTTCACCGGCTACCTGCTTCCCTGGAACCAACGGGCATACTGGGCAACCACCGTGGCAACTTCCATCGCTGGCACGGTTCCCTTCATTGGTAATTTTATCAACCAGGTGCTGCGCGGTGGTGCTGACCTGTCTGCGGTTACTCTGGCTCGTTTCTTCTCGGTCCATATTTGGTGGTTCCCTGCCATGATCGCCGGGCTGATCGGCGTCCACCTCTACATGGTCATCCGCCTGGGAATCTCTTCAGTCCCCAAAGAAGAAGACTAGATAAAGGAGACTGCCGTGAACGAAGAGAAAAAGAAACAATATAAAGAAAAATATACCGCGGAAAAGCAGAATGGGGTTAAGTTCTGGCCTGATATCATCTACAAAGACGTAGTCATCACCCTTGGCCTCTTTATCATCCTGGTCATCCTCGCCACCTGGATCGGTGTCAGTCAGGAACCTAAAGCTGACCCTTCCGATTCAGCCTATATCCCCCGCCCTGAATGGTACTTCCTGTTTTTGTTCCAGATGCTCAAATATTTCCCTGGGAAAGTGGAGTGGCTCGGTACAACCATCATTCCGATCATTGCCGTCCTGGCATTAATCCTTCTACCCTTCTTCGACCGTAACTCCCGACGCTATTGGAAAGCCCGCCCATGGGCCATCGGCATCATGACGGTGATGGTGGTTGGGATTGTGGCACTCACCGTCCTGGCAGTGGTGACCACACCACCACAGGAGGTGACCGGCACTGTTGCCGGGACCGTCCCTGAACAAATCCTCGCCGGGCAAGACCTGTATTCGGTTAACTGTACCGAATGTCATGGCCCCAACGGTGAAGGCGGAGAGATCAAGGGGGTTGAAGGGCTTGAAGGTTTCATCATGAAGCCGATCGCCAGTAAAGACGAGATGTACACGCGCGATGACCTGACTCTTAATAATATTATCTCCTATGGTCAACAGGACCTGGGTATGCAGCCCTTCGCGAAGACCTTTGGCGGTGCCTTGGGTCCATCCGATATCGAAGCCATGGTCACCTTCATGCGCTACACCTGGGATGACCGGGTTGAGCTGCCCCAGGAAGTCTCCGCCGCCAACGCCATCCCCACGCTTGCCGCAGGCGAAGTGCCATCCTATGAAGTCCATATCTCCGCCATCCAAAAGCGCTATTGTGTCTCCTGCCACCGGGCTGGCAAGAAGAATAACAACTACATCATGGATAACTATGAAGACACGATCAAGACTGGCGACCATGCTCCCAACCTGATCGCGGGTGATCTGCTGTGCAACACCCTGCAGATGCTAAACCGCGTCGAAGGGCTCGATGCGGGTAACCCAATGCCTCCCACCCGCGCCCTGCCGCCGGAATTGGTCGCCATCTACCAGGCCTGGATCCAGGCCGGCATGCCTAATACCGCCGCCGATGCCGCTGCTCTTACCGCACCTACCACCACGCCAGGTACAGCGGGTACTCCTGTTGCCACTGGATCTGTCACACCCGAGGTTACACCTGCGGTAACACCTGAGATCACCGCCGCAGTAACACCCACTCCGTAATCATGAAGGGCACGATGGCCGAATCACCGTGCCCTTTTGATTCCTGTTGTGCTACAATACCGTGCATGTCAGTTTCCCCTGGGCGGCTATTGCTCATCGCCTCAATCTTTTTTATCATATTCCTCGCCTGCGTGGGCAGCTCCTCCGCTCAATCTGGTTCCACCGTCGTCATAACCTCTCCCAATACCGGTGATTTTCCTCATCTTTCCGCATTCCTGGATGTGCATGACGCATCCGGTGGGTTTGTCCATGCTCTCACTCCGCAAGATGTCAACATCCAGGAGGATGGAATTTCTCGGCCGGTCACCGAGCTGGTGGAGCAGACCCCCGGCGTCCAGTTTGTGATCGCCATCACCCCTGGCGCTTCGTTCAACATCCGTGATTCCATGGGCATCTCGCGCTTTGAGTACCTGCTTCAAGATTTACAGGCCGGCAGCTGGGCGAGTCAACCTCCCGGGGTGGATGATTTCAGCTTGCTAACCATGGGTGGTCCGCAGCTAACGCATTCATCCAGCCCAGCCGAGCTTCTGACAGAGCTCAAATCTTACGCACCAGCCGAGACGGATGCCGTTCCCAGCCTGGAGGTGCTCGCTGCTGCATTGCAGGTGGTCTCCGACCCCACTGCCAGGCCTGGGATGGAACGCGCTATCCTGTTCATCACCCCTCCCCAGGAAACCGACGTTTCATTGGGGCTTCAGTCTATCATTTCAAGCGCCAACCAACAGAATATTCACGTCTATGTTTGGCTGCTCGCTGCTCCAGAGGTGTTCGAAACCCCAGCGATCGACCTGCTGCGCGGCCTTGCAAACCAAACTCGTGGCGCTTTTTTCGCCTTCTCGCGTGACGAAGCCGTCCCCGATCTGGAAACACTGATCGAACCCCTGCGCTATGTCTACCAGCTCAGTTATGACTCGCTGGTCACCTCTCCAGGTACCCATCAGCTGTCTGCCCAGGTGACCACTGCATCCGAGCAGCTCACTTCGGCACCCCAGTCCTTCGAACTTGACCTCCAGGCACCGGTCCCGACCCTGCTTGATCCACCGAAAGAAATTGTACGCACTTATGCGAGCCAGCCCACACCCGCGACTGCCGCGGTCTCTGCTGACCTCGTGCCTCTCGAGCAGGTCTTGAAAATCAAGGTTGCCTACCCGGATGGCTATGATCATTCCCTCACCCTCACCCGCTTGTTTGTGGATGGCGCCATCGCCGTTGAGAACACCCAGGCTCCCTTCGACAGCCTGGTATGGGATTTGCGCCCCTACACCCAGGATGGCGTGCATACTCTGGTGGTTGAGGTCACCGACAATCTGGGGTTGGTTGGGAAGACCAGCGGTACCACGGTCAGCATCAGCGTCCCCTCCCCCGCCCAGGGCATGTTTATCGCCGTTTCGCAAAAGAAGCCTCTATTACTGGGTGCAGCCGCCGTCATAGCAGCTTCAGTCCTGGTACTGGTGCTCATTCTGGGTGGGCACATCCGCCCCAGCTTACACCCCGGGCAGGTCAGGAATTGGGGGGGTGGGAGTGAAAAAGCCCGTCCTGCCGGATACCGCCAGCTCTTGAGTCAGCCAAATGACCAGGTTACCCCGCTGCAAAAGGCCGCTTCAGCTGTTCCAAAGCGGGAGCCTTTTCATTCAAAAGGCTGGTTTGAGCGCTTACCCTGGGTCAGACATGAGGAAGTGCTCATATCCGCCCATGCTTACCTGATCCCCCTGGTGGGGTTCGATGAACCCACCATCCCTGCTTCGCTACAGATCACCTCTGAAGATGTAACTATCGGCAGTGACCCTAACCTTGCTAACCTCGTCATCGTTGACCCATCGATTGAAGGTCAGCACGCCCGGATTCATCAAGAAGATAAATCCTTCCTCATCATCGATGCAGGCACCGTCGCCGGTACCTGGGTCAATTACGAACAGGTGGCCTCATCGGGCACGTATTTGCGTCATATGGATATCATCCACCTGGGAAGGATCGGCATCCGTTTCCAGCTTTCCGAGCCGGGTCAGCTGCGTAAGATCATTGTCTCACCCCTGGAGCCCCTCCAGTGATCCCTGCCACCCACGCTCACCTGCACATTGCTGCCGCTTCGAACCCGGGGATGAAGGGTAAGGTGAACGAGGATCGCTATTCCGTCTCTGCATACCGGCTCACTGCCGATAACCATACCCCCTCCGTCCTGGCACTACTTGCCGATGGAATTGGTGGCCATCATGCCGGTGAGATTGCCGCGCAGTTAGCCGTCGATTCGATTAACCGCTATGTCGCCGGCAGCCGGTTGAGTCAACCCACCCAGGTATTAAAACAAGCACTCACTTATACCAACCAGATCATCCTTGACCGGGCTAAAGGGAATCCGAACTACAGCGGGATGGGCACCACCTGCGTCTGCGGATGGATCATCGGCAGCCGTCTCTACGCTGCCTCCGTCGGAGACTCCCGCCTTTACCTGATGCGTGGATCAAGGATCCTCCGCCTGACCACCGATCACTCCTGGGTCCAGGAAGCGCTCACCCAGGGCACACTTACCCCCGATCAGGTTAAAGGGCATCCCAACGCCCACATCATTCGTCGGTTTCTTGGTTCTCCCAGTCCGGTCAACCCCGACCTGCGCCTGCGCCTCAGCGAAAAGGAAAGTGATACCCAGGCTGAAGCTAACCAGGGCTTGCGTTTGTTCCCCGGCGATCGCCTGCTGCTGTGCAGTGACGGCTTGACCGATCTGGTCCAGGATGCCGAGATCCTTGATATCCTTCAGGCCACCTCACTCGAAACAAGCCCTGCCCACTTGATCGAACTCGCCAACCAGCGTGGGGGTCACGATAATATCACCGTCGTGATCATGGAAGTCCCCTATCCTGCCCATGCCACCCAGCCCATCCGTGTTTCACCTGCACAGGTGGTTGTCCCTGTCCCACAACCTCCTCGCTCAGCTGTTTCATGGGTGATGATCTTCCTACTCCTTATAGCTATCCTGTTGATGGCAATCTTAATGGCTTATCTGCGAATTCCTCTATAACATTCGAACGGTGTCCGCTGGTTTGGTCTATGCATCAATTTGTAGGATAGCTCACCCCTTTGAAATATTCCCACCCTTCGCTTACACTCCCCTGCTCAATCGTGAGTGTTATACTCTACCGGTATGCATGACCCTGGAGAATGCACGAGTGATTCCCATGTGAAGCGAGGGCGGTTAATATTATGGCGCATCCTGCTGGTTAGTTTATTGTGTTTGGCTTTTCTGATCAGCTGTTTGTACCCCACTCCGACCAATTCGAACCCCACCCAATCGATTCCTGTCTCGGTCACACCAACCAGGCCTCAATATTCGACCAGCACTCCATCCATAACCGTTCAAATCGCGCCGACCTGGATAAAGCCCATTGAGTCAGCTTCACCCGAGCTCACACCCACGGCTGCTGTGCCCACACCTATCGCCCCAGATGCGGTCTCTACCCAATATAACCTGGATGCCATCCTGGACTATTACGCCCACTCGCTCACCATTTCCGAAACGATTAGCTATGTGAGCTCCACCTCTGAAGCCATTCCAGACCTCACCCTGGTGGTCGAACCGAACCGCTGGCCCGGGAGCTTCGTCCTGCTCTCCCTCTCCTGGGCGGACGACTCAACCATCGATGGCTATGATTTACAGGACGCCCGGCTGCATATCCCACTGCTCCAACCTCTACAACCCGGTGACAAGCTGGGATTAAAAATTGCTTACCGACTGGAGCTGCCAGAAATTCCCCTTCCCTCGGACGTCACCCGCCCGGTCCCTTACGGCTATTCAAGTAAACAGACCAACATCGTGGATTGGTACCCGTATATTCCTCCTTACGTACCGGGCACAGGCTGGCTGGTCCATCCCAAGTGGGGCTTTGGCGAACACCAGGTATTCGATACGGCCAATTTTGACGTCAGGCTCTCACTGGTTGAGGCTGTCCCTGGTTTGGTGATGGTGGCCTCCGCCCCGGCAGAACCGGACGGTGAGAGTTATCTCTATCATTTGGAGCACGCCCGCGCCTTTGCCCTCTCCGCCAGCGTGGATTATGCAGTGCAAACCACCACCGTGGGGGATGTGACCATCAACAGCTACTTCTTCCCCTATGACCAAAAAGCTGGCGAGCAGGTGCTCCACGATACAGCTGCCGCCCTCGAGTTATACAGCCGCCTGCTCATGCCCTACCCACATTCCAGTTTGAGCGTGGTCGAAGCCGACTTCCTGGACGGGATGGAGTACGATGGGCTGTTTTTCCTCAGCCGCGGGTTCTATAACCTGTATGATGGCACTCCCCAGGGCTACTTGACCTTCATCGCCGCCCATGAAACCGCCCACCAGTGGTGGTACGGCATCGTCGGCAACGACCAGGCACTTGAACCCTGGCTGGACGAGGCCATGTGCACCTACATGGAACATATCTTTTATGAAAATGCCTACGCCGATTACAAGACCAGCACGGGTGAATCGATCGTGGACTGGTGGTGGTATTACCGTGTGAATTTCTACGCGCCCACCGGCTGGGTGGATGGCTCGATTTACGACTTCAATCTATTCCGCCCTTATCGCGACGCCGTGTACCTAAACGGAGCCAAATTCCTCCAGGACCTGCGCACCGTGATCGGTGATGAAGCCTTCTTCGCCTTTCTGAAAGACTATGCCAGCCGTGAAGCGGATCGCATCGCAACCGCCGATGATTTTTTTGCCATCTTGAGAGATCACACTTCCAAAGACTTGAGTGGTTTGTTGGCCACGTATTTCAAGGATCGGTGATAGGTGGCGTCCGCTTCTTGTATTGCTTATCTTTTCTTTTACAGCTAGAATCCGTAATAAATGACTACACCCCTATTATTCGATGTATTTACCCTGTTTCCAGATGTCTTCACTCCCTACCTTGATACCAGCATCTTACAGCGCGCCCGTGAAAGCCAATTGATCGAGGTTCACCTGCACAACATCCGCGATTGGACCACCGACCGCCACCACGTCTGCGACGATATTCCCTACGGCGGGGGTGGCGGGATGGTGATGAAGCCCGAGCCCATCTTCACCGCCGTCGAGTCCGTGCTGGGTGCTCCCCCATCCTGCCCGCTGATCCTGCTCGACCCACAGGGCAGGGTCTTCACCCAGGCGATAGCAGAAGATCTCGCTCAGCAACCCCACCTGGCACTGCTGTGCGGCCGCTACGAAGGCATCGACGAGCGCATCCGGCAGCATCTCGTCACCGATGAAATCTCCATCGGCGATTACGTGCTCAGCGGAGGTGAGCTCCCCGCCCTGGTGTTGATCGATGCCATCACCCGGCTGATCCCTGGCGCGCTGGGCGACCCCGAGGGCGCCTGGGATGATTCTCACGCCACCGGGCTGTTGGAATACCCACATTACACCCGCCCTCCTGTGTTCCGCGGCTGGGGTGTGCCCGAGGTCCTGCTTTCCGGCGACCACGGACGGATTGCCAAATGGCGCCGACAGCGGGCTCTGCTGCGCACCCGGCAGCGCCGTCCTGATTTGCTCGAAAAAGCAGTCCTCTCTGATCGCGATCGCGACTTGTTAAATACCTCAGAGTCGGATGACCAATAAGCTTTCTTTGGAATGCGTCGCAGGCTGAGATGCATATCGATGTTCAATATCAAGACGATGCCCTCCTGGTGGTCAATAAACCTGCCGGGCTCGCCACCTTGCCGGATGGATATAACCCCACTCTACCGCATATCAAAAGTGTGCTCGAAGAGCAGTACGGTCCACTGTGGATCGTCCACCGCCTGGATAAAGACACCAGCGGAGTTTTGGTGTTGGCTCGCTCAGCCTCCGCCCATCGATCGCTGAACACCCAGTTTGAAAAACGCCTTGTTTCCAAGGTTTATCATGCCCTGGTGGACGGGACCCCCGATTGGCAGGAAACAACGGTCAGCCTGCCATTGAGGTCGAATGGCGACCGGCAGCACCGCAGTGTAGTTGACATGCAAAATGGCAAACCTGCTGTCACTCACTTTACCGTCCTGGAGCGCTTCAGGGAATATTGCCTGGTCCAGGCCATCCCTGAAACCGGCCGCACTCACCAAATACGCGCCCATCTCTTTGCGCTGGGTCTGTATATCATCGGGGATAAACTCTACCACCACAGGGATGAGCACCAAGATCATAATAATGACCGCCAAACCGATCCATTGGTTGGGTCAGGTGTAACCATGGCGCTGCATGCCCAATCCCTTGAGCTCACCCACCCGCTCACCGGACGGCGGCTCAATTTCAGCGCTCCATATCCACCTGAGCTGGCAGTTCTATTAGAACGGTTGCGCTCATCTTCCATAGTTGGCTGATGGCTACTCAATCAACTCGATCCTTTGATTAATGGAAGAGTTTGGGTATTAATTTCCTTCTCAAATGCAGTCTGGCATGTTATAATCCTGCACCTCGCCGCCCCTGGCGGCTTTGTGTTGAATAAATGCAATTATCTGTAAAATCTTGAGAGGTGGTCCGTCATGAACGATCTATTAAAATCTGTTGAGCAACCTGAAAACCCCAATATCCCCCAGCTGCGCCCCGGCGACATGGTTAACGTCCATATACGCATCAAGGAAGGCAACACAGAGCGCATCCAGGAGTTCCGCGGAACCATCATCAGCCGCAGGGGACACGGGAATGATTCCAGTTTTACCGTCCGCCGGATTGCCAGTAACGGTATCGGCGTGGAACGCACATTCCTCACCCGCTCGCCCAGGCTGGAGAAAGTGGTTATCCAGCGCCATTCTCAGGTCCGCCGGGCCAAGCTTTACCACCTGCGTGAGCGCACTGGGAAGAACGCCCGCCTCAAACAAAAATTTACCGCCTGATTTTTTTCGTTATGTTCATCAATCCGGGTGCAGCGAGCATTGCTGCACCCTTTCTTTTTAACGTATAATTTGTTTCGAAACCTTGATCCTGTTCAACAAAAAAATTCCTGGGAGGGTATATGCCTCGTGCCATCTACTATAAAGGGAATGGGGATTTGATGCCTGATATAACTCCAGATGATTATGCCGCAGCGCTGCAGGATAAAGAAGGCGTCCTGTGGGTCGATTTTACCGGTGAGGAACCTGCCCCCACGGAAAAGATCTTGTTAACTATCTTCGGGTTTCATCCCCTGGCAGTGGACGACGCATTGAACGAAACCCACATCCCTAAGGTGGATGATTGGGAACAGTACCTTTACATCGCCATGCATGCTGTGAGTTATATCAACAGTAGTGAGGATATCGACACCATTGAACTGGATGTATTCCTCGGGGAGAACTATATTGTCACCCATCACGACCTGCCCATTCAAGCCCTCGACCGTGTTTGGGATACTTGCAAGAAAGATGGACGTTATTTCAAGCGCGGCGCCGATCATGTGTTGTATGTGTTAACCGATGGTTTGGTGGTCGATTATATGCAGGTGGTGGAAGCCATAGACGAAGAGATTGAACGGGTTGAAGACCTGGTTTTCCACCGCACCTCCACCGAGATTGTGCAGCGTATATTTACGCTTAAACGCACCACTCTCCATTTGCGACGCGTGCTGTCTCCGCTGCGAGAGGTGCTGAATAAATTAGCCCGAGACGATTATGCCGTCATTGATGTCAAAGACCGGATCTATTTCCGCGATGTATATGATCATCTGGTGCGCTTGCACGATATCTCCGAGAGCTTGCGCGACCTGGTCGGCGGAGTGTTGGACACCTACCTATCCGTGATCAACAATCGCATGAACGATATCATGAAGACCCTCACCATGATCACCACTGTGTTCATGCCAATTTCGTTCATTGTTGGGTTCTATGGCATGAATTTCTTCCAGCCGACCGCTGAAAAATTAATGCCTTGGACGGGTATCGGTCCATTTATCGTCATGATGATCTTTGTATTGGGCACACCGATATTAATGTTCACCTGGATGAGGAATCGCCGCTGGATGTGATGGGAGGTCAACATGTTTTGGGTTGGATTGGAGAACAATACTGAAGGTCGATCACAAGCCTGGGTGTTGGGTCACCCGGGTTGCTTTGCTTATGGTGCGAATGGTTCCCGGGCTTTGCAGGCGGTCCCCCAAGCCATCATGGATTACTGTGAATGGATAGATTCACATACCTCTGCCAGTTGGCTGATTGGTACAGACGTTGAATACCACCTGGAGGAAACCTGGGAATGCTATACCATCAACGAAGAGTATCAATTGGCACAGGAGGGCTACGAGGTGAATGCCTGGTTCCGCCACGATTGGCTCCCTTTGAGTGCTGGGGAAATTGAACGCGGTCTCTTGCTTCTCTCCTGGGAGAGGATCGATTTGTTGAATATGGTCACTGCTTTAAGCCCTGAAATCCTCGCCCGCACTTATCCTGGCGAACGCTGGAGCATCGCCGGGATTCTAAACCACATTGGTGGTGCTGAGTGGTGGTACCAGGAGCGGCTGGGGTTGGCCTTCCCCCGCGCGGAGGTGCCTGACGACCCATTACAGCGCCTGGAGAAGGTCCGCTCGAACCTGGTAAATGTCTTGCCCACTTTGGCTGACTCTAAGCAGGTGGTGGGCCTCTCCGGTGAGTTCTGGAGCCCGCGCAAGCTGCTGCGCCGGGCAGTCTGGCATGAAGCTGACCATATCGCTCACATCCGCAAGCTCTTATGAAAAGCTACGATTACGCTCACCGCGTTGGGGTCCGGCATATTACCTGGGACGACTTTGCTTCCCTGGCACGAAAATTAAGCGAGCTGATAGAGCCATACCACCCTCAGGTCATCCTGGGGATTGCACGAGCAGGCTTGTTCCCCGCCACACTGGTGGCTTGCAGCCTGCGTTGTGAATTCTTCCCCATCCGTCTCACCCGCCGGGTAAATGATCAGGTTGTTTATGCACAACCGGTCTGGAAGACACCCATCCCGCCTGAGGTAGCGGGTAAGGTTGTGGTCGTGATCGATGAGATCGCCGATACTGGCACATTGCTATCGATGGCAGGCGAAGCTACCAGGGCTTTGGGCGCGGTCGAGGTGGTCACCGCCTGCCTGGTCAGCCATTCCTGGGCCGAGCCGGCTCCCCAGGTCGCCTCCCTGGTGAGTGATGAGTTCATCGTCTTCCCGTGGGATGAACAGGTGCTCGACCATGGCCGGTGGGTAACCCCCCCTGAGGTTAAAAATGGCATAAAAGTCCAGACCCGAACGCCTAAGAATTAATGCTATAATATTTGTCCTTATTGGTAGAATGGATGCATTATGGCCCTTGACCGCTACGGAAGAAGAATTCACTATTTACGCATCAGCCTGACGGATCACTGCAATTTACGCTGCCTGTATTGTATGCCGGAGGAGATGGTCTTCCGTCCCTCGGCTGACATGATGCAGGATGACGAAATCCTCACCCTGGTACGCTTGTTCGTCAGCCTCGGTTTCGATAAAATCCGTCTCACCGGCGGCGAGCCCACTATTCGCGCCCATGTGGTCCAGCTGGTGCAGCAAATTGCTGCCACGCCCGGTGTGGACATCCTCACCATGACCACCAATGGCGTCCTGCTTCCCCGCATGGCGCTTCCACTGGCACAGGCTGGCTTGCAGAGGGTGAACATCAGCCTCGACACTCTCGACCCGGATAAGTTTCAAACCCTTACCCGTTGGGGGTCATTAGAAGATGTCTGGTCTGGCATCCGTGCCGCTGAAGATGCCGGTCTACTCCCAGTCAAGATCAACGCCGTCGTCGTACGCGGCTACAACGAGCCCGACATGGTCGACCTGGCCCACCTCACCGCAAACCATCCCTGGCAGGTCCGTTTTATTGAGATGATGCCGTTCGGTGGAAACAATGAATTCCAGATGAGCCAGCTGGTGACTGCAACCGAAATGCACTCCCGTATCGAAATACATTTAGGTCCCCTGGAGACGGTTAACGGTGGTGATTTGGATGGTGAAGCCCGAATTTTCCGCCTGCCTGGTGCGCGCGGTGATATTGGCTTTATCTCCTCCGTTAGCGCTCCATTCTGCCATTCCTGCACCCGCGCCCGCCTCACCTCCGATGGGCGCTTGCGCCTCTGCCTGCTGCGCGAAGGTGAAGTGGACTTGCTCACCGCCTTACGAGCAGGCGCGTCGATGAACGACCTGCGCCGGTTGATCCTCGACGGGCTGTGGCAAAAACCCTGGGGTCACGCGCTTGCCGAGGGGGTCATCCCCCATAACCGCGAGATGAGCGAAATCGGCGGTTAACAGAACTACATCAGCAGCAGCATAAGTCCTACGGCTGCAATTGCCCCCATCACAGAGCACGCAAAATTCACTACATCGTTGTTGATCCAGCTTAAGCCGCGGATTTGCTGGGTTGGGCTGCCACACGTGTGCAGTGGGTGCCGCTCCGTCTCTTTATTGCAGGTTGGGCACCAGTAAATGGCTTGTACCGTCGCTCCCAGCAGCGAATCGAACAGCGACCCCACCAGGCCTCCCAGGATGATGATTACCAGAGCGATGAACCATCGTTGGCTGGCTGATAATAGGATCGTTGCAATTCCGATCAATGTCGCCCCACCCAGCGCAGCTAATATCCCAGCCACAGTGATCCCCCCTGATGTGCCACGTTCGACTTTTTGTCCCGTGGTGATCAACCGGGGTGGGATCTCGCTCAGCACACCCAGCTCGGTTGACCACGTGTCGGCGTTCACCGCTGCCATGGCGCCTGCAAATGCCAGCCACATCCACTGGTAGTGGGGTGGAATGGCAAATCCAACCGCCAGCAGAGCTCCCATTCCCCCATTTGCCAGCACTTGCCCCCAATCACGCTGGCTGCCCTTGGAGAATTTTTCTGCCAGGCTGGCTTTCCGCTGGCTAAACGCCTTGGTGAGTGCGCTTGAAGAGATGAAGAAAATGAGCAGCAGCACCGCCCAATCCAGTCCACCCAGGCTTAAGATCAGCCCGCCGGTTAACACTGCCGCCCATGCGCCACTGATTGATAGTGACCCGGCTCTCCATGCAACCAGTGCAATCACCACTGCCAGTAAGACCCCGATCAATAACTGCAGGTAAATGTTCATATCTTAGGTTGGGTCACGTCGCTTGCAGGATAAAATAGACCGCCGCTAAAAACAACAGGCTGGTCAGGGCTGAGCTTGCCCACATGAGATAACCTAAGGACTGAGTATCTGTCCGCCGATAGAAAAACAATCCCAATAACAGGTCGGCAATGAAGAAGAATGAATTAAGCACCGGCAACAGCAGAAGCCTAATCCCCGGCACGAGCTCGACCGCGCTGCCATCCGGGTTCAGCCGCAGCGCTGTCATCGGGTGGTTAGAAATGCTCAAGCTCACCCAAATGATCAACCCCAACGCTAATACCGCACTTGAGATGAGCAGGATGCGCGCCGGTCGGTCAGCCCATGAACGTGAGAAAAGGAAAGTCGGATACATTGATACCGCCTGGATCGGCGCCAGTGAGCCGAATTCTGCCAGCTTGTGGTAGGTGTTTAAGAACTCAGCTGGGTTGGCGGGTGAGATGGCGAATATCCGCTCGGAGGTGACGATCATCACCAGGTTGGTATCGCCCGCCGCAATGAACTCCACCGGTTGCCCATCCGCCTGTTTCTGCACCCCCAGCACAGCGCCGGGCACACGGAACATTGGTTTTGTGAGCACCATCCTGTTTTGATCGGTGGACCCTACCCAGGTGACCTTGTTAATCGGGATTTCCTCATGCCGCAGCCCCCAATATAGGCTGATGCCATCGCTTGCCAGGATATATCTCCCCTGCTGCAGGGCAGACATCCGGTAGATCAGCACCGGCAGAAAGCCGATCGCCACCAACGCAACCAACAAGTAGACCAGAAATGTGGGTCCGCTCGCCGCTGTGGAAGCTTTCCACAACCCAAATGTGCCTACCAGTGCCAGGAGCACTACCACACTCCCGTGTAGGATCATTCCTGCCCGGCGGGGAGGGCGGAAAATAAATACCTCTCTCACGAGAGGTATTATAGTCGAGTTTATTATCAGCGAGCCTTAAGCCCGTTTGGTTCAGGTTTTCAGGCTTATTTGATGCCGTACACCACGCTTACCGATACAGTCAGGGTGAGCTGACCAGATGAGATGGGTACACTGCCTCCACCCCCCACCCCAGCAGGAACTGCGGCTTTGTTGTCGTAGTAAATCGGGCTGGGAGAGCTGCTGTAATAGCTGATGGACTGAACATCACCCAGGGTTGCACCGGCTGCCTTGGCGAGCTCCTGTGCCTGTGCATTGGCATCTGCCATTGCCTGGTCGCGCCCGGTTGCCAGGGCGGCGTCCTTGTTCTGTACATCAAAGGTGATCCCGTAGATGTTGTTGGCGCCGGCGCTGATGGCTGCATCCAGAATATCTCCGATCTTGGTGATATCGTGCATCGTCACATAGACGGTATTGTCAGTCATGAAGAAGGTGCCGAGTGACTCACCGGTTGGGGCAAACTTTTCCTGTTGGTAAACACTGAAGTTCGTCGTCTGGATATCCTTGGCATCCACCCCTTGCGCCTTGATCGCATCGATCACTGCCTGGGTTTGGGTGTTGTTTTTTGCCACCGCATCTGTGGCGGTTTTGGCCTCGCTGTGCACCCCGATGGATACATACGCAATATCGGGTGCCAGGATAACCTGGGCATTGCCATTGACGCTGATCGTTCGCAGCTGGGTTTGCCCAAGCTGGACGGACGCGCTGCAGGCGCTTAAAGCCATGGCAGCGATTAAGATTATGGTGGGAATTAGGATTTTAGTACGCATTGTTACCTCCAAGTAACTAAATTGATTTGTCTCTCTAAGACGACGGAAAATGAGTGAAAGTTCCTGTCGTTGATAAATTGGCTGTAGCCGGCCGATATTATTCCCTCTTGTCTTGATATGACCGTAGTGCTATACTTTGCTGATTGTACCGGAAATCTATCGAAATATGAATAATCTTATCGATCAAAACCAAGGATCAGTTGCCAGTATCAGTAGCTCGATGGGTATTAGCCTGCAAAACATGGTTGAGGATGAAGACCATCCTCCGAGTAGTCGGCGCACATCTGGGTGTGCGGTTAACATTGTGTTGATACCTGCAGGGATCAGGATGGCATAAAAGGGAAGATTCTATTCAGAATCTCTTCCCGGAAGTGGCTGTTCACCAGCCATGCCTTCCGGGAAAATTTTTTTAACCCTCCCACCTCCTAAGCCCGCCGCGTTTTTCGGTTTGATCCTGAATGTCTCAGGAGGTGAAGCATGTTATACGCCAGTGAATTTATCGGTAAGCCCGTGGCAGATGCAGACGGGAAGCGTATCGGGAAGCTCAAGGATTTACTCGCTGTCCGCATAGGGGAAGTTCCCCACCCACTGCTTGTCGCGATTGAAGTCAAGCAGCATTCCGGCTCACTCTTCATCCCCATGGATGATGTAGCCGCTCTGATTTCCATTGCCATCCCACTGAAAAAGAAGATATCTGAGATCACCCCCTACAAACCCACAGCTGATGACTTGCACCTGGTGCGCGACGTGCTCGATAAACAGATCATAGATACCGATGGCATGCGCGTGGTGCGCGTCAACGACCTGGAGCTCACTCGTGTTAACGGCAGCGTCTACGTCGCCAACGTCGATATCAGCGGCGTGGGCCTTATCCGCCGATTGGGCTTAGGCAGCCTGGCCGACCGGTTGGCAACCCGTCCACGCGCCTCAGAGCTGCCTTCCATTATCTCCTGGGATAATATCGAGCTCCTCTCCGGTGACCAGCCGATGCGGCTGAAGGTGCCCTCATCCCGGATGGCCGATTTGCATCCCGCCGACCTGGCTGAGATTTTGAGCGATCTGACCAGGCAGGAAGGCAGCAAAATCATCGACACATTGGATATCGAAACCCTCGCTGATACCCTGGAAGAGGTCGAGCCGGATTTCCAGGTCAGCCTGATTGAGCGCATGCCCGATGATAAGGTTGCCGATTTACTCGAGGAGATGGCACCCGATGAAGCCGCTGACCTGCTGGCTGAGCTGCCGCAAGACCGCAAGCATGAGCTGTTGAAGCTCATGCAAGACGATGAAGCTGAAGACGTGCGCAAGCTGTTGACCTATCCCGAAGATACCGCCGGCGGCATCATGAATACCGAGTATTTCATCGTCCCTTCGTTCTTTAAGGCTTCACAGGTGTTGGAGAAATTACGCGAGACTGCCCCCGAAGCCGAGACTATCTATTACATCTACGTCGCAGACCAGGATAATCACCTGCTGGGTGTATTCTCTCTACGCCAGCTGGTTTTGGCTCAGCCCGACGCCATGGTGATCGATTTTATGGAAGACCGGGTGGTAACGGTGGATTTAATGGACAGCCAGGATGATGTCGCCCAGGTGATCTCGAAATATAATCTCCTGGCGGTCCCCGTGGTCGATGAGCAGAAACTTATCCACGGCATTGTCACCGCCGACGATGCCCTTGATAAGATCATCCCCACCGCCTGGAAGAAGCGCCTGCCGCGCTTTTATCAGTAAAGTTGCCTTTCGAACCAGTCTAGTGTGTTAATAATCTCAGACGTCAATCTATAATTAGAGGGTATAGATCATGAGTCTTTGGCAGCGTTTGAAACCATTCCGCATCCGCCTGGCACTGTTGCTGGCAGTGGTCGGTCCGGGCATCATCACCGCCAACGTGGATAACGATGCCGGTGGCATAACCACCTATTCAGTCTCCGGTGCCAAATATGGTTATGCCCTGCTGTGGATGATGCCGCTCGTTTTGATCGCCCTCATCATCGTGCAGGAGATGAGCGCTCGCCTGGGGGTTGTTACCGGCAAGGGTCTCGCCGACCTGATCCGTGAGCGCATGGGCGTCAGGGTGACCACGGTGATCCTCGCCTTGCTGTTATTCGTCAACCTGGCCAACACGGTCAGTGAGTTTGCCGGTGTGGCTGCCAGCATGGAGATATTCGGGGTCAGCAAATATATATCCGTGCCTATAGCTGCTGTAGCTGTGTGGTTCTTGATCGTTAAGGGCAATTATAAAGTCGTCGAGCGGGTTTTCCTGGTTGCCAGTGCCATCTACCTGGCATACATCGCCTCCGGTGTGATCGCTCATCCCAGCTGGTCTGAAGTGAGTCAGGCTTTCGCTACCCCGACCTTCCACATGGATGTTGGGTATGTAACCATCTTCGTCACCATCATCGGCACCACTATCGCCCCATGGATGCAGTTCTACCAGCAATCTTCCATTGTGGATAAGGGTCTTCAGGTCAAGGATTACGCCTACGAGCGCATCGATGTGATCGTTGGCTCGCTTTTCGCCGTCATTGTAGCCACATTTATCACCATTGCCTGTGCCAGCACGATTTATAAAAGCGGGTTGCATATTGAAACTGCCAAAGATGCTGCCCTGGCTCTCGGCCCATTGGCCGGAAAATACGCCTCCACCCTCTTCGCATTGGGGTTGCTAAATGCCTCCCTTTTCTCCGCTGCCATCCTGCCTCTCTCCACCTCCTACACCGTTTGTGAGGCGTTTGGATGGGAGAACAGTGTCAGTCGCGACTTGAAGGATGCACCCATTTTCTTTGGTATCTTTACTGCGTTGATTATTTTAGGCGCCGCCATCATTCTGCTGCCTATCCAGTCGCTGATCCAGGCGATGTTGATCAGCCAGACGTTCAACGGCGTGCTGCTGCCTGTGATCTTGATCGCAATGCTTGTCCTGATCAATGATAAACGCTTGATGGGAAGATTCAAGAACGGGCGGTTGTTCAATATCATCGCCTGGATCATCTCAATCGTGTTGATCATCCTGGCAGGTATCTTGATCGTGGTTACATTTCTTCCGAAAGGTTAATTCACCTGCTGTGCCTGAGGGTTTATATCTACTCGCGGCTGGTGGTGATGAAGATCATCGGGCGGCGCTTGGTCTCGTTGTAAATGTAGCCCATTAAGGTGGTCCGCAGGTCTTCCTTCAAGTC
>JBGOYO010000003.1:0-23747 GCA_041479715.1 Anaerolineae bacterium | reverse complement strand
GTACTTACTCACCATAAGTGGCAATTTCGAGCCTAACGCACAGAACAAAGGCAGATTGCTTCGTCGAGCTTCGGAATTTTGTAAAATACACGATGCATAGAGC
Organism: Anaerolineae bacterium; assembly: GCA_041479715.1. GTDB lineage: Bacteria > Chloroflexota > Anaerolineae > Anaerolineales > UBA4823 > FEB-25. The sequence continues at coordinate 23,644 of JBGOYO010000003.1, read as the reverse complement.
GCTCTCCTCGCAATGACAATTAAAAGCGTCGACGCGATAGATCTATAATCATACGTTGGTAAACTTTTTTGAGATGGTGAGTAATTACGTTGAAAATATAGAACATGCGTGCTATAATTTCTGATAGGGTGTCTTGCGGCATACTAATTCAAACAAATAGAAGGAGATTCTCATGAACCAAAGTAATAGCACCACCAAGAAAGCCACGCAGAAGTCCGCCCAGAGCACAACCGCGATCGGCAAGACGGTGAATGGATTTACGGACGAAGAACGAGCCGCGATGAAGGAGCGCGCCAAAGAACTGAAGGCGGCCGCACGGGTGGACAAGGACACGGCGGACGGGGAAAGTGCCGTGCTCGCCAAGATCGCCGAGATGCTGGAACCGGATCGCGCCATGGCCAAGCGGCTCCATGCGATCATCAAAGCCAGCGGGCCAGCCCTCTCGCCGAAAACCTGGTACGGGATGCCTGCATATGCCAAGGACGGCAAGGTCATCTGCTTCTTCCAAAGCGCGAAGAAGTTCAACACGAGGTACGCGACGCTCGGCTTCAGCGACGCGGCGCACCTGGATGAAGGCGTTATGTGGCCGGTCGCCTACGCGCTGAAGGAGTTGACCGCCACTGAAGAAGCCAAGATCGAGGCGCTCGTGAAGAAAGCAGTGAGCTGAGGACTGATCTCGCCACTCAGCTCCCGCCGTGGACCGGATCGTCGGTCGGGATGAGGCGTTCCCGCGTGACGAGAAGGCGCTCCATCATGCGCCGAACTACAACGGGCGTAATAATTAATAAAATCGCCCAACACAGCATGCACTGTACAGGTGCCATGATGGGGCGTTTTTAAATATTTTTCCCCGGCCTGGCTCGCCAGGGCAGGAAGGTTTCGAGCTTTTTCTGCTCTCGAAAATTATCCACGTCTACTTCAGCCCAGTAACACAAACCGGAAGGCAGCATTCGCCAGAAATTGCTAGCCGGCGGTGTGGAACAATTATTTCATACAAAGGAGGATCAATAAATGAATAGAATGAATCCGAAGGTTGATTTTTATTTTAGTAAAGCCAAAAAGTGGCAGGAAGAATTAGAGAAATTGAGAATGATCGTTCTTGACTGTCAGCTGACCGAAGAATTAAAGTGGGGTGTTCCTTGTTACACGTTTCAGAAAAGCAACATCGTTTTAATACATGTATTTAAAGAATACTGTGCGGTTTTGTTTTTCAAAGGCGCTTTGTTAACTGATGCCAATGGTATTCTAATCCAACAAACGAAGAATACGCAGGCGGCGCGCCAGATTCGGTTCACCAATCCTCAAGAAATAGTAGAGATGGAACCCATTTTGAAAGCCTATATTTATGAAGCCATTGAAGTGGAAAAAGCCGGTTTGAAAGTGGATTTTAAAAAGAATACCGATCTTATTTTTCCTGTAGAATTTCAAAATAAATTAGATGAAAACCCTGCCTTGAAAGCTGCTTTTGAAGCATTGACGCCAGGACGGCAAAATGCATACAATCTTTATTTTTCTGCACCCAAACAATCTAAAACCCGGGAGTCAAGGGTTGAAAAATGTATGCAGCAAATTCTCAGTGGGAAGGGATTAAATGATCAGTAAATTTGATGAGAAAATAAATAAAGCAATCAAACATTACCAGCTAATAATCATTTCCGCCTGGTTTGGAAACGCAGGAGGAGAGGACCCAGACGGTCGATAAGCCAGCCGAATAGATTCTCAACAGAAGGGGTGATACGCAGCCAGAAGGGGACGTAGACCACGCGGCGAGGATGTTCGAGCAGTTTCCAAATGTGGTTGGCGATGGTATCTGCGGTCACACCGATACGCTCGGTGGGGAGGTGAAGCCCACCCTCGAGTGCAGCGGCGGTATCACAAAATTCGGTCAATACGGGACCGGCGCGCACCACGCTGACGTGCAGCTGGGTGCCTGAGAGCTCGCGGTACAGAGCAGTGGTGAAGTTATCCAGGAACGACTTAGTGGCGCCATAAATTGCCACGCCTTGGCTGGGAAGACTGCCTGAAATCGAGCCGACGTTAATGATATGCCCGGAGCCAAGCGAGCGCATTCTCTTCAAGAAAAGCAAGGTGAAGTGAACGGCTGCATCAATATTGACCTGTAAAATTTCCAAGGCAGTCGTCCAGGGCATGTCGGTGCTGTAACCATACCATCCCAGCCCAGCGTTATTAATGAGGACATCAACCTGACTGTATTCAGCCTCAATTTGCGAGTAGACATGCTGACGTTCTTCTTCAACGGAGAGATCTGCTACGATGAAGTCTGCCTGACCGCCAGAGAGGCGAATGTCATTGACAAGCTGCTCGAGACGCTCACGGCGGCGGGCTATCAGGATGACCTTGAGACCCTGCCGGGCAAGCTTGCGGGCAGCAGCGGCACCAATGCCACTGGAAGCCCCGGTGATGACGGCAACCTTCCCAGTCCAGTTTGATGAATGGTTTTTTGACACGATAAAGGACCTATCTATTCTTATTCAACTGCTTATTCTTCAAGAACCATTTGACGGTGTCAGCCAATGACTCACGCAGGGGGCGGGGGCTAAACCCAAGCTCAAGATGGGCTTTGGAGTGGCTGATATTGGAATTGGCGGTGAGGGTAGCCAAAGAATAGGAAGTTAATCTAGGCTTGCCACGTGTCAGGCGGTAATACAGGGGGGTGAGGTTGGCAGTGAAGCGTGCGAGCGAGAAAGGAATCTTGAGACTGAAAAGCCGCGTGCCAAGGACTTCCTTGACAATTTTAATAATATCCGGAACCTCGATCCGCTCGCCAGAGAGGATATAACTTTCACCACAGCGCCCCTTTTCGCCAGCGAGGATGAGACCCTGGGCAACGTCACGCACGTCGACGAAATCGTAAGCGCCGTCCACATAGAACATGGGTTTCTGATCGACACAGTCCAGGATAAGCTGACCCATCTCAGAGCGACGGAAGTCATAGGGACCGATCACGCCGGTGGGGCAGACAATGACGGCATCCATACCATCCTGCACGGCATTTAAAACCGACATTGAGGCACTGGCCTTGGATGAGTCATAACTGCTAATGGCGTGCTCGACATCAAACGGGACAGACTCGTCGATCAAAATTCCTTCAGGGACACGCTTGAGGGCATGGATGGAGCTGGTGTAGACCAAGCGGCGGACACCGCAGCTGCGGGCAGCCTGGATAACGTTGCGCGTGCCGCTGACATTGACTGCATGGACCAGGTGATCCTTGCCAGGCAGGATCGAGATGATGCCGGCAAGGTGATAAACGACATCGATGCCTTCGAAGGCTTTTAGAAGAGACTGATAGTCTAGCACATCGGCCTCGATGATTTCGACATCCAGATCATTCAATGGGGTAGGATCTTCACCCGGCATGACCATGGCGCGGACCCTTTCACCGCGCTCATTTAATAACCGAACAAGAACATTGCCAATGTGTCCGGTGGAACCAGTGACTAAATTCATTCTTTTCTCCTGGCGATACCATTCATGAGTAATTCCATACATTGCCTGGCTTCAATGTGCCAGTCGGCGATTTGAGGGTCGAAGAGGGACTGCATGAGCATGCCCACGGCGAGTGAGACCAACACACGGGCGGCGAGCTGAATATCCACAGGCTGTAAAGAACCTTCGTCGATACCTTCCTGGATGAGTGAGGCAAAATAGGATTGGTAGCGGCGGTAGGGAGCAATGGCGGCTTCCCAGATGTGAGGGTCGTGATTAGCCTGGGTCCAAAACTCAAGGAAGATGGGCAGGTGAATGTCGGCAGTCTGAAAAAGTGTGCCGACCATCCCAGCCATCTGGAGGATGGTTTGAGGAACATCTTTGTCTTCCTGGCGCATGAGCTTAAAACCAGAATCGATCCCGTTCAGGTAGGAGTCCAAAAGCTCCATGAAGACGGCTTGTTTGGAGGGAAAGTGGTGGTAAAAAGCACCTTTGCTTACCCCGGCTGCCTCACAAATCTCGGCCACACCCGTGGCGTCGTAGCCAGTTTTGGAAAAAAGCTGAGCGGCAGTTTCAAGGATGTGATGGCGTGTTTCTACGCTGCGATGCTGCATTAGAAGTCCTTTATTTTGATATTAGTACGTTCTAAATACCGACCGGTCGGTATGATATTAGCTTAGAATATTGAATATGTCAATAGGGCGAGACCAGAAGGTTAGAAGATTTCTATATGTTGGAACGCAGTAATCGGGAAAAATCCTACTCCAGACTTGCAGGGATTAAATGCACCTGCAAGTCTGGTGGAATAGAGATTATTGTCTGACAGTACTGGGTAGGAAGGTTTTTATTAGTGTTTGGTAAGTGAACTTCAAGCTCGTGGCATTGTAATACGAGTCATATTCTGAATAGGCGATCGCAAGCATGCCCCTTGAATTTATGATGAGGGCAGCATAATTAGCCTCAGCTGTATATTGACTCGCGTTATCGAGGGTGTTACAACGCCAGTATTGGAAGAGGTAGCCAGGGGGTGGATCACCACAATTACCATATTCCTCATCCCCGTATACACTGTTAGGGCGGGCAATACGGAGCTCGGGGGGTGAGAACTCAGAAGAAATCTGCTGATAAGCGATTATTGGATATCCTTCCTTGTCCATTGCCATGGAGATGCCCATTGGAGAAATACTGGTACCCATATCATCCACAACGACCGGACCCCAATCGGATGCGTAATATTTCAATTTTCCATTGGTTTTATCGTGATAAGCGATGCGAATTACATCTCCGGCTGATTGTGGCGCAACCAATGAAGTGAAGTAACCGACATCTGACCCATCCATGCCATCCAGAGTCGGACAGGTCCATCCAAACTCGCACATGTTAATGGCACTATGATAGGCGACTTTTAGATCACCTTCATGAGCATCGTAAAATGCAATGTACGGTTGATCGTCATAGCTAAAATCCAGTGAGGCATATCTGCCCTCGCCGGAGAGAAAATCAACATCTTTGCATTCCCATAGGCCAACGGCTTCACCAGCACCGCAATCACCTCCGCTGGTTACCTGATAAGCATATTCCAGAGAGCTATTCATATACGTGGTGTTTATATCAAAGTAAGCAATTGAGGGAGTTCCGGCAGAGTTAAATTTGAATGAAGTATAGAGACCGTTGGATTTCTCAGGGACATCGGGGGCGCTCACAGTAACTTTATCCCAGCTACACGCCCCCAGATAACAGGTGTAGATTGCAGCCTTGAGGGCGCGGTGTGTAACATCATAATAACTGAAGCCCATCTTCCAATAATCCAAGGAAGTGCCCCAGATATCAACCGAACTGTACATACCTGCATCAAGACCGATGCCACCGTCAATAGGAACACACATCCAGTTAAGATCTGTACCACAATTCCCAGCATGATTGGCAATTGGAGTGGCGGCTATTAAGGAGTGATGAGTGGTGTCATAATAACTGATCAAGAAATAATCATTAAATGATGAAATCGCAGCTGAAATATACCCAGCGGTATCAAGGGGAAGGTTGAGCTGACGCTGTACATATTGACTTGACCAGGGAAAATGGGAGGGGATTGAAGCTTGCACGATGATCGTAGAGCCAGAGTAACCCTGCGCTGGGGTGAGATTGACACCCATGATAAGCCCAAGGACAATAACCAAGGTAATCACTATGAACCTGATATGCGGTTTCATGTTAGCCTCCTTAGGATTGATGTCCCCATCAATCGATTTGGGGCTGCCAAGAAATTTCTTGGCAGCCCCGATGGGAACCGAACGACTAAGGTTTTAGAAGCACGGGCAAGAAGAGCTGGTATCTCTCGGAAATAAATTTTAAACTCATGGCATTATCGCCTACGTCATAGGCATAAAATTCAGAATAGGCGATTTGAGGTGATCCCGATGAACTAATTTTCATTGACACGTACTGTGCCTCGGTTAGATATTGCCCAGCGTAGTCAAGCACACTGCATCGCCAGTACTGGAATAAATATCCAGGAGGAGTATCTCCACAGTTTCCAAAATTTCCATCGTCGTAAACGAGGTAAGAGCGGGCAATTGAGAGCGTGGCAGGAGCATCCAGTGCGGATATTTTCTCATAAGCGATACTCGGATAACCATGGCTATCGACATCCATAGAGATGCCTGATATAGACGAATTAGGATCCATTTCATCCACAGTGAGGACACCCCACTCTGGATCGTAATATTTTAGCTTATGGTTGTCCTTATCGTAGTAGGCGATGCGGAACAATTGGTCTCCAATTACGCGTTGTGCTGTTAATGAGGCATAATCGCCCACATCATAATTGGGATCTATCAATTGGCAGACCCAGCCGTTATCATCATAGCAATCCTGATCGGTAATTCCAAGATAGTAGGCTACTCTCAGGTCCCCATAGTAGGCGTCATAAAACGCAATATAGGGTGTGCCATCATAGGTCAGGTCAAGTGAGACATGTTGACCGAATCCTTCGCCGAGGCCAATCATGTCACATTGCCACATACCAGCCGCTGCTCCCTCGCCGCAGTTTCCACCGCTCTCCACATAGGAGGCGATCCTTAGTGAATCATCTCCAATGGTATTTTCCTGGTAGTAAGCGATTATTGGTGTCCCATCTGGTCCGAATTTCATTGATGTGTCTACGCCAATGGAGAGCCAGTTGAAATCTGGACTGCTGATTATGACGTCATTCTTGATCGTACAGACTAGAGGACCACAAGTCCAGCTAATGTACTTGAGTGAAGAATTGGTCACATCGTGGTAACTGATCCCAACCTTATATGAATCTGTATCTACTCCCCAGATATCCATCGATGTGGCTGTGCCCACATCACCCGCTTCATCAATCGCTTCGCAATACCAGTGATTACCAGTGCCGCAATTACCATTACCGCTGGGTATATAGCGAGCATACATTAAGTCTCCGTTGTAGGCATCATAGTAGCTTACATGGGGCAAGTTATCGACAGGATTTATGGCGAGAGATACATATGACCCCACATTAAAAGGGTAATCTACGTGTTGGATATATTGCCCGTACCAGGATGAGGCATTATTGGGAGAAATGGTATGGGTGACAGAACTCCCGGACCTGTGGGCTTGGGCGAGGGTGACGCCAAGCAATGACACCAGGAGTAGTAATACGATTAGTAAACTTAATCGAACTTGAGGTTTCATGGTTTCATCTCCTTGTTATGATGATTAACATAAGTGTTGTAATGACGTTTGATAACGCGATAGGAGAGATACCGATAAAATTACCCCCAAAGGTTGATTAATTATTGATTAATACCACTGAAATGTCAATAGGAAATGCGCACTAGTAATAGAAAGCAAGAAATCTTCCAGAAATAAAGCTATTTTCTACTTGGAACGCTTTCAGAAAGGATTTGGTCAATGACGTCCTGAAGGTTGATGGATGCGCCCCAGGAGCGGGCAGCCTGGATCACATCTGGCGGAAGCGTGACTTCGAGAACGCAGCGGGTGACAATCACCCGCATACGGGTATCGTTTTCAATCTGTGGATGCATTTCGATCAGATAGCACATGCGCAAAGCGCGCTCAGGCTGCTGGATATTGGCGAATAGATTAGCAAAACCGTGCAAAGCGTGAAGGACCAGGGGAATCGTATCCAGGGTCATGGAAGTGTTCAAGGCCTGAGCACAATAACTCCAGGCTTCGTCCAGCAAACCGACTTTGAGATAAGCTTTGCTAATATCATAAGAAGTATAAGTAATCCCGCGTAAATCACCGAGATCAGAGAATATTTCCAAACACTCGTGATAAGTTCGGATGGCTTCAGCGGGTTGATTGAGATATTTCAACTGCTCGTATGCCAGATTGTTCATAATGACTGCTGTCAGACGGCGGTCGCCGGTTTCTTTGCAAAGATTTAAAGCGGTTAATAAATGATGGATCGATTCAGGGGTATTCACGATCACTTCGTTTATCGCGCTAAGATTATTATGGATGAGCGCCATGCCGCGGTGATCGTAGATGTTGGTGGCTTTTTCCAATGCCTGCAAGAATAGAACCCGGGATTGCAAAAATTCTCCCTGTTGGAAGGCCAGCCGGCCGAGGCCCATGAGCGGTTGAATAGACCCATAATGGGTGCCAATCCGTAGGTGGGTTGCCAGGCTGGTATTGAAATTTTGCCGTGCCTGCTCATAATCGCCTAATATCAATAGGGCAATACCCAAAAGAGATTGACAATGGGCAATGATAGAAGTGACAAAATTCGTTTGAGGTATACCTTCGGTGTACATCAATGAAAGTGCTTCCTCAAGCTGAATTTTCGCCTGCGAAGGATTCCCCATGATGATATATGCATCTGCAAGGTAAAACAAAGTCATGGCGATATCCCAGGTTGAATTATGCAACCTGAATACCTCCAGGCTTTCTGACATGCCCTGAACACCCTCGGTCAGAAAACCAATCCTGTACGTCATCCACGAAGAAAGCTGGTGCAGCGAAGCACGTACCAGCTCCAAATCGGGGGAATTCAGCCGATTTAACTTTAGGAGAGCCAAACGGAAAAACTCCCTGCCCTGGATATAATTCCCAAGGATAATATGATAGGCCTGCAAGGGTTGTTTGAGTTGAACAATGAGATCCCAACGGTCAGAATCAACCATCCAGCTCCAGGCAATGCGGATATTTTCAATCTCAGAAATCATCTCAATCAGTGCGCTGCGCTGAACGGGAGTGTTCATCTCTATCTGCTTTTTCGCACAAAAATCTGCGTAATACTCGCAGAATTTATCCCTAGTGACAATGAACTCGTCATCGACTTCATGTAACTTGCCAGAGGCGTATTGATTGAATGTAGCCAGCATCTCAAACCGACCGTCAGGCCGTTTATTTAACAACGATTTATCAGTACAGATTGAAAGGAGAAGGGGGGTGGCAGCACATATTTCTCTGGCGGCGCTCGAGGTGAATGCAGTTTGAAAAATGGAAAGCTTGCAAAGTAGGCTGCGCTCTTCGTCTGAAAGCAATTTCCAAGAATTATCAAAGACCGCCCGTAAGCTGCGGTGGCGGGGGTCAAGATCAGGTGCGTTGGTGGTGAGAAAATCTATATTCTGCTTGATCTCGGATGCAATCTCTTGACAGCTGAAGACCCGGACCCAGGAAGATGCTAAAAGGATGCCCAAAGGAATACCATCGACGAGCTGGCAAATCTGGATGACCGCATCACTATTATTAATATAGGAAAAACTGGGGAAAATCCTCCTGGCATTTTGACGGAATAACATAATCGAGCTGTAGTCTTCAGCATCATTGACCAGGCTTGAAGCTGGTACGGGCAATCCGTGTACATCAATGACAGTTTCGGCGATCAGATTTAATCGTTCACGGGAAGTTACCAGAATTTTCATGGAGTGAGTGTTGGCGAGTAATAACGCCAGGAATTTGGCACCTTCAGACCGCAGGTGCTCGAAATTATCTATTACCAGAAGAACTTGCATGCGATGCAAGTACTTACCCAACTGTTCGATGTGATTAGTCGGACCGTAAAAGCTAAAATTCAGGATATCTGCCATGAGGATAGGCAAGAAATCCGGGTCCTGGATAGAAGTGAGGGAGATGAAATAGATGCCATCGGGGAATGATTCGGCGATTTGTGAGGCAAACTGAACAGCGAGATGGGTTTTACCCACGCCTCCGGGACCAACAAGGGAGATGAGTCGGACATCTGGTGAGGCCATCAAGTTATGGAGGGTTTCAAGCTCGGTCTCACGACCGATAAAAGGTGAATCCTGGATGGGAAAATTGTACAACTGCTGATTAATTGATAGAAGAGGCGGGTGTTCAACCGGGGGGAGATGTGGGTGTAACAATTCATACACATGTGCCGGTTCCTCGGAACCGTGGAGAAAATGAAATCCAAGGTCTTTTATATTCGACCCGGAGGGTATATCTAGCAACCTGAGGGTTTGATCAGTAAAGATAACCTGACCGCCCCAACTGATTGATAAAAGTAAAGAAGCCGTGCGGGTGAGCATGGCGAAATTACCAGGACTATTTTCCTCCTTGATCGTCGAATACAATACCATGCGGATATTTGGTGGACCGGAATTCCCCCAATCGGTTTTCTTGAGCATCAGATGTATGGTGACAGCACAGTGTAAGGGTTGACCGTTTTCAAAGAGCAAGGTGATGTTATCCTCGGTTTTTTGGAGGATAATCCCACCAAAACGACGGGCAGTCTCTTTAAAAATATTTGTGTATGTGCCAAGGATATGATCCTTATCATCACCTGTGCGAGCCCAAAAGAGGGCAGCTTTTTCAATATCTGCGATAAGGAAAACCGGCGAATTAACCCTATGCCGGGAGACAGGGGTGGAATGACCGCTCACAATCTGGCGATACAAAGTAGTTATTTCTTCGGTTGGCTCGACGCCCAATTCGCGGAACAGCAATTCCTTATAATGTTTATATTGTGATATCGCGGCTGTGCGCTGACCGGTGATTGAGTAGAGCTGTAAGAGCTGGGAATGTGCGTTTTCATTCAGTCGGTCGACACTGAGCCAAATACGAGCATATTGGATGGCGAGATTGAAATCACCAAAGGTACGATGACAGCGAACCAGGCGCTCGAGGGCATTCAAGTGGAGGAATTCCAGATTTTCACTCTGCTGCATACGCCAATCGTCAAAGGCAAGAGCCTTGGAGATATTAAAACTCTTCATGAACTCACCGCGATAAAGCTCAATCGCCCTGGTGAGGGAAGGGGTGCAAAACAAGCAAATTTGAGAGGGAGGATGTCCATGATCGTTGCAGCGGTCGAGAAAGGCCTTGAAACTTACCACATCGATGTCGATGTTTTTAATGTGATTTAAGGCAATTTCATTCCGTTCCAATGTGATCCATTCTTCCAACCCAGCACTTTTAAGCCGCCAAAGGGTGGTCCGCAAGGCAGCCAGGGCCTGCTTCTGATTGCTATCCGTCCAGAGCAAGCTCGCTAAAGTTTCACGAGACTGCGGTTGACCATTAATGGCCAGATAAGCAAGCAATGGCATGGCGCGAGAAGTGGGAATTTTTACAAGGTCGCCATTAAGGGTAATTAAGGGCTGACCGAGTAGAGATATGGAGAGATTAGACATATCATTAACCTAATATTAATTTTACATAAAAATTAGCAAATAGGCAATATTGGTGACGTGATTGGTGACGGTCTTGTAACGGTCCTGAGCTATAATAATAACAAGATAATTTCCTGGGGCCAGTATTGAGGGGACGAGCTGGTCAGGTACACATCTCTGCCTCTCCTATATAGGGCGGCTTTATGGGAGAGGCAGGGATGGGGGATCACACAGGTCCAAAAAACTAGTGAGTGGCAAAGAAAAAGCCACTCACTAGTTCTTAATTAAGACAAAGTCATTATTCTTCTTTTTCTTTTGGTACTTCAGGCACTTCTTCCTGAAGCGTGCGGATGCCATTACGTACTTGGGTGATGGCACGTTCCATTTCCATCTCGAGGTTGCGTAACGTTTCGAGGACATAATTATCTGCATCCTTGCGAATGGCATCCCCATCAAGGCGGGCCTGGGCTTTAATCTGCTCAGCCTGGACGTAAGCGGCTTGGACGACCTGGTCGCGTTCCACGAGCTCGGAGCTTTTATCACGGGCGAGGTTGATCGTGCGATTGGCTTCTTCAGCGGCCTGGGCAATCAGACGATCGCGTTGGGCTAATAACTGCTGGGCTTTTTTCACTTCTTCAGGGATCGAGACACGCATCTGGTCAATTAAATCCAGCATGCGGTCTTCGTCAACGATAACATTATGGGTAAAAGGAAGAGGGCGACTTTCGTTCAAAAGCTCCTCCAACCGGTCAATCATTTGCAGGATATCCATAAGTTCACTCCAGTTTACCCGAAATCTTCAGGTCCTTCATTCACTTGCGGACCATTTATCGACGAGAATTAGAACAATTATTGCAAGTTCTATGCACAAGATTACATCGAAAACCCAAAAACGTCAACTCTTTCAAGGTTACAGGGTATTTTCATTTAATCGCGCATCGATGTGGGTGGTACGATCTGGTCACTTTCTCCCAACTCCAGCAGGCGTCGTTTGAGCGCTTTTTCCACATGGGGGGGAACCATGCTGCTGATATCGCCGTTCAGGGCGGCGATCTCACGAACAGTGGAGGAGGATAAGAAGGTATGCTCTTCATTAGTAATGAAAGAGATCACCTCGATATCAGGGGCCAGCCGGTGATTCGCTAAAGCCATGCGGAATTCATATTCGAAGTCGGAAAAAACACGCAGGCCGCGCACGATCACCTGAGCGCCAATCTTATGGCAGAAGTCGACAGTGAGACCGCTGTAACCGACGACAGATATCTTAGCGTCGTCGGCAATCGCCTGGCGCGCCAGGTTAATGCGGTCTTCGGGCAGGAAGATCAGGCTCTTCATGGGTCGATCATAGACGGCAATGACCACCTCATCGAAGAGGCAGGCAGCCCGCCGGGCAATATCCAAGTGACCATAATGGATTGGGTCGAAAGTACCGGGAAAACAAGCTTTGACTGTCATCTGGACGTTCAATTCTCCTTGTTATGTAATGATCCCACCTGAATTAACTGATATCACCCTGACCATGATTCCAGAATCGCTTGAGGGATTGAGCGAGGAGCTGATGCTCGGGAGCTTGCAGGTCAGGGTCGAGATCAAAGATGGTTTGAGCATGGTGCCTGGCTTTCTCGATCAGGTGGACATCGGTGAGATTAGCCAGGCGCAACTCGGAGTAGCCGGATTGGCGCGTGCCGAGGAATTCGCCAGGACCGCGCTGCTCGAGATCACGCTGGGCGAGTACGAATCCGTCGTTGGTCTCAACCATGGCGTTGAGACGCTCATTCTCGGCGTCGTCGGGGGTATCAGGGATGAGGATGCAATAAGACTGGTACTGGCTGCGACCGACACGGCCGCGGAATTGGTGCAATTGGGATAGACCGAAGCGATTGGCGCCTTCAATCAGCATGACGGTTGCGTTGGGGACGTCCACACCGACCTCAACAACGGAGGTGGATACCAGGATGTGGATCTCACCGCGGCAGAAACTGGACATGGTGGCATCTTTTTCGTCAGGTTTCATGCGCCCGTGCAGCAATCCGACGGTGTAATCAGGAAAGACTTCTTTTTGTAAGCGCGACTGCTCTTCGACTGCGGCGAGAGCTTCAGTGGTCTCGCTCTCCTCCACCAGGGGATAAATGATAAAACACTGCCGTCCCTGGTCGATCTGATTGCGAACGAATACATAGGCACGCTCGCGTTCACGGGGATAGAATACCTCGGTTTGGATGGGCTGGCGACCGGGTGGCATCTCATCCATGACCGAAAGGTCAAGGTCGCCATAAACGGTGAGGGCTAAAGAGCGTGGGATGGGAGTGGCGGTCATGACCAGTAAGTGAGGGTTCTCGCCTTTGGAGCGCAGGATGGCACGCTGATCCACACCGAAGCGATGCTGCTCATCAATGACTGCGAGCTGGAGATTGGAGAAAACCACCGGATCCTCCAGCAGGGCGTGCGTGCCGACGATCAGCTTGATCGAGCCATTCGCCAAACCGTCACGAATCTCCTGTTTTTCAGCTTCGGGGGTGGAGCCTAACAGCAAACGAATACCATCCGGTTGAAGGGGATAGGAGGTTACTGTGGGATCTTCTCCAGAAAGATTCCCGTTGCCTGTCAGCAAGCCGAGCATGCTACGGTAATGCTGTTCCGCTAAGATACTGGTGGGGGCGAGCAGCGCTGATTGGGCATCATGATGGGCGAGCATGGCGATGCCGAGAGCAGCAACGACAGTCTTACCTGATCCGACATCACCCTGCAACAAGCGGTTCATCGGACGCCCCGAAGCAAGGTCGGTTTTCACATCACGGAGGGCGTTCTGTTGGGCAGTAGTCAATTGGTAGGGCAGTCTGGCAACCTGGGTTTCCAACCAATCATCGGAGATGTCATAAACCTTCGCTGAACGATTCTGCCAATTGCGCTTCTGGCTCATGACCCCCAGCTGGAGCAAAAGGATCTCATCGAATGCCAAGCGGTGGCGGGCAGCCATGAGCTGATCAGCCGAAGAGGGGAAATGGGCCTGCATCAATGCATTGGAGAGGTCCAACAGCTGGGCGGACAGCCTGACAGTCTCAGGTAGAGGATCGGCAACACGAGGTGACCAATAGGTGACCACATCGTACATTAAACGGCGCAACCATCGCTGAGTAATGTTAGAGGTGAGCGGGTAAACCGGAACGATGCGGTTGGTATGCAGGTTTTTTTGTTCCAACGGCTCCCACTCGGGACCATTCATGATCAGGCGACCGAGATATTGGTCAATTTTCCCCGAAAGGACAATTTGGGCGCCTTCAAGCAGGCGTTTACCGATCCAGGGCTGATTGAACCAGGTGACTCGCAGGGAACCCGTCCCATCGGTAATAATGGCTTCGGTGATATGGAAACGACCGCCACGTATCTGGCGAGTGGAGACCGAATCGACAGTGCCAATCACGGTCACATCTTCTCCATAAACCAGGCGGCGGATGGGTTTTAGCTGGGTGTAATCATCATAACGACGCGGGAAGTTATACAGCATGTCGCCGAGGGTATGCAGACCGAGACGAGTTAACGTCTGAGCATGCTTTGGACCGACGCCAGGCAATACTGTGGTGGGTGCGGATAAGGCTGCAGGCTGAGTCACTGGCTTGGGCGGAGGTGCTTTTTGATCGGCAGTGGGAACAGCTTGAGGCACAGGCCTTCCTGTGGTTGAGGCTTCGTGTGAAACAGGTGCAGAGGCAGCCTGTTTCGGAGGCAGATCGACAGGCAGGGGCAACGGAGGAAAGGTCTCTTCTGTTTCACGTTGGAGACGGTTCCAAAGACCGGTGAGGGTTTCGTAGCGCGATTTGGGAGAAAGGCTGGCATAGTCGTGCAAGCGGTTGTGGATGGCAGAGATGAAGTCTGCAGATAAGCCATCAGCCTGGGCTTCGGCAAGCCACGGTTCCACCATACGCTCAAAACCCCCGATGACCGAACGGTTATCGTAGTTGTGTTGGGCTTCGAGGAGGATGAATTTTTTTAGTTTTTGAAGCGAGGGTCTCATTGATGGTTATTTTACCATCAGGATGAGGGGATGGGTAAAAACGGTAGGCGATTACACGTCATTTGGTCACAGCAACGAACCCCAGGCCATTCGGACCTACGTGCACACCAATTAGCGAGGTTACGTTGATGACGAGGGGATTGGTTTTCGCTGCTGCCCTAAAATGCTCCACAACTTGAAGGGCATCAGACTCGGCATTGGTGTGCAGAACCGCCAGGTGCTCGAGAGCACCAAGCGCAGAAAGCAGCTTGTACAAACGCTCAATGCCCTTCTGACGAGTGCGTGCCTCGCCCATGCGGATCACATTCCCATCGACCACACTTACAAAAGGCTTAATGCGGAAGAGGTCGCCCAGATTCGAACGGGCCCAGGAGATGCGACCACTGCGATAGGCGTACTCCAGGGTGTCCAGCATGGCGACCAGGTGGATACGATTGCGAATATCGACTACTGCTTTCTGGATTTCAGCCAGTGTCTCTCCTGCCCTGGCAGCCTGTGCAGCGGCCAGGACCTGAAAACCCAAACCGAGAGTAACCTGGCGGGAATCGATGACGTGGACTTGTTTTCCGACAGCTTTGGCAGCTAACAGGGCGGTATTATACATGCTGCTCAAAGTGCTGGAGACGTGGATCGAGACAACCTGCTGCGCACCTTTCTTCAATAGGGTCTCATAGGCTTGTTGAAAGACGCCGATGGAGGGGGCAGCTGTCGTGGGCGAGACCTTCATCGTGGGCAGCTGTTGATATAACTCATCGCGGGAAATATCACTGCCATCTTGCATGCTTATACCGTTTACCACTAATATCGCTGGGACGACATAGATATCGTGCTCACCGGCAAGCGCAGGAGAAATATCAGAGGTGCTGTCGGTGACGATGGCAATCGCCAAACTCATATCTCCCGGGGCGTATTTTCCATGGCAACCAGGCCAATACTATGGGGGCCGAGGGTGGTCGCCAAGGCGAGACTCAAACCATGCTCGCACAAGGGTGTGGTGCGTACATTCTGGCTGATGCGGTCACGTAAATTGCGGCTCTCCTGTTCGTAGCTGGTGATGCCCTGGAGAAGGGCGAGGTATTTTAGATTTTCAAATTCAGCCACGAATTCATACATGATGTCGACAAGGTGACGAGGACTGCGGATTTTTTGGGTGTGGACCAGACGACCGTTTTCGAGGGTGAAGAATGGGATCACACCGAGCATTTCCCCGACGATTGCCTGAGCAGGATCGATCTGACCGGAACGGTAGAGATGAGATAGATCAGGCAAGCAAAATACAGAGTAGATATGGTTAATCATGCCACGGACAAGGCGGTTAATTTCCACACCGGTGTAGCCACGATGGGAAAACTCAGCAGCAGCCTGGACCATCAACCCCAAGCCGATAGCGGTATTGAGAGAATCGATGAGGAATATATTGGCTGGGCTTTTACTGGTCTCGGCTGCGAGATGGGCATTGGCGTTGGCAAGACTCAAATGGGAGGAGATGAGGATGACAACAATTTCCTTATATTTCATCCCCAGCGAAGTAAAGGCGGCTTGAAATGCTTCGACTGAGGGAGGGATAGTTACGGGGAGAATTTTGTTTTGAGACGAAATTTTATAGGGAGATAAGTCCTTACTATCCGGCAGTGAATGCCCGTCGACCTGGATGTGATGGGGGAGAATGGTGACGTGCTCCTGGCCGGCAAAAGCTGGCTTGGTGAAGTAAGCGGTGCTGTCGGTGAGGATGCAGGTTCGGGGCATAGAGAAGGTGATGGGAGAAGCTTATTCAACCGAAATTATAAACTGATAATGGGGTTGCCCCCCGTCTTGAATTTCAATCTCCTGTTTGGGGAATTTCTTACGGATGGAATCCACCACCGCATCCACTTCCATGCGCGACACGCCGGCGCCAAAAAAGAGGGTGATCAGCTCAAAGTGATCAGCGTGGGCTTTTTTCAACAAGCCAATGGTAGCATCTTTCAGATTATCACAAGCGTAGACTAATTTCCCGTTGAGCAGACAAATGTGTTGCCCTTCTTTGACATTTACGCCGTCAATCTCCACACTGCGGGTGGCAGTGGTAATCTCACCAGTTTCGACGTCGTTCATGGCGGCATTCATATCGGCGACGACTTCTTTCAAATCACCTGTAGGAATCAAGCGCATCATAGCAGCCATTCCCTGGGGAACTGAGTGGCTGGGGACAACCGTAACATGTTTGACGGTCAGATGCGCAGCAGACTCAGCGGCGAGGATTATATTTTTATTATTGGGCAGGATAATGACCTGATCGGTTGGGAAATTCTCGAAGGCGTTCAGAATTTCATATGTGGAGGGATTCATCGTCTGACCACCCTCGACGATGGCGGAGACCCCCAGGCTGGCGAACACCCGGGCGATTCCCGGACCGGGAGCAACGGCAACGGTAGCTATCTGACCGGGCTCGACAGGGGTGAATTGAATAAAGCTCGCACGGTCATGCTCAATATTTTCCATCTGAGCACGCAGGTTTTCTATAGCCGCTTTGGTGACCACGCCCAATGATTCGGTATATTTAATCGGCTCATAGACCTTATCGGCAGGAACGTGGATGTGCATTCGATAAATGCCATCGCCCTCGCCCAGCTGAATGGAGGTTCCGATCTGCTGCAGGTTTTCGTAAAACTGAAGAATATTAAGCTCTTCGGTGGGATGGAAATCCACAACTACTTCAAAATCCTGCCCGGGCTCAATATTTTCCATAGTGTTTTCCATTTTCATGGCTGATAGAGGTTGAACATTGGCAGCGGCAACATCTAGTGGAAGACCTTTGATGTAACGGAGCATTCCGTCGAGGATGAAAAACAAGCCCTTCCCACCGGCATCGACGACTCCGGCATCCTTGAGCACTGGTAGGAGATCAGGTGTGCGTAGGACTGAGGCATCAGCAGCCGCGACGACACGCTCGAGAATATCGTAGGGGTCCTGGGTATCTGAGAGACAGTGCGCGGCTTCAGCATCGATGTCCTTTGCGACGGTGAGGATGGTTCCTTCCACCGGGCGGACGACCCCCTTATAGGCAGTGTTGCGTCCCTGGTGGAGGGCAGCGATAAATAATTGACCATCCAGGATCTCGACATTATCCATGGCACGAGCAAAACCGCGCCATAGCTGTGAAAGGATGACGCCTGAATTACCGCGTGCACCCATCAAGGCACCGTTCGAAACCAAATGGGTAAGTTTACCGATGTTGTGTTCAGCTGAGTTGGCGATCTCATCCCAAGCGGCCTGCATCGTCAAAACCATATTGGTGCCGGTATCGCCATCTGGAACGGGGAAAACGTTTAATACATTGACAGCCTGCTGATTCGTGCGTAGCCAGGTAAGACTTGATTCGATGAGGTTTTTAAATACCTGACCATCGACCGGATATTTCTGATTTGGATAGAGTTGTTTCGGGGTTTGGACGTCTTGTTGTTCTAAATCCATAAACTAAGCTCCTGGGAAGGACACTATTGATAAAGAAAGAATTTAATCCGTGTCACTCACGCGTAACCCCCGAACGTGGACGTTAACTTGTTCAACGGGCATTCCCAAGGCTTTTTCAACGTTGAATTTGATGGTATTACTGACGCTGGCAGCAACGGTTTTTATGCGCGTGCCATATTCGATGATGACATAGATATCGATACAGATTTTCTCATCTGTATGTTTTACTTCGATCCCATGGGTAGGGTCTTTAACGATCACCTGAGTGATCCCCTCCATGAGGTTCTTCGAGGTCAGTCCGACAACGCCATAGGATTGCCGGGCTGCCTGGTAAGCAATCGTGGCAATGGCGCGCGGTGAAACTGTGACGCGACCAAGGGGTGTATTTTCATTTGTCATACCAGGCCTCATAATAGTTGATTCGGATGCAGGTAAACTTTACGGCTTGTAAGCAAATTCAATCTGTGGTAATATTGGCGGGCTTAAGTGGGCGTCAGCCGTTGTAATTGAGATGCAATTATAGCGTGAATTTCAGCAACTATACCAGCAGATTTATTAATTATACTTCGGCCTAGCTGATAGACCGGAGCCGCAGAAAAGGATGTGAATTATGGCTAAGTGTGCACATTGTGGGAAGACAACCAGTTTTGGACGCAACCGTCCATGGTCTAATAAGAGCACCCGGCGGACTTTTCGCCCCAACCTACAGGCTGTAACAGTGTACGAGGATGGAAGGAAAGTTCGTAAAGTGCTGTGTGCAAAGTGCCTGCGGACGCTGGTAAAGACATCCTAGAGGGTAATGTTTTCGACGATTAATGGTCACGGTGTGAGCCGTGACTTTTTTTGTTTAACCGGAAAATTTCCCGGAAAATGAGAGCGCAGCTCCTGGACGCCAGCTGCGATCCCGCCAGGGTGGTCGAAGATGGCGTGGGCAGCTACAAATACATTGGCGCCGGCTTCAATCACCAGAGGTAAGGTCTGCGAATTTATCCCACCATCGACCTCGAGCCAGACTGTAGGATTTATCTGCTCCAGCTGACGGCGGAGGTGTGCTATTTTCGGTAACACCTCAGGTAGAAACAGCTGACCCGAATAGCCTGGATTGACGCTGAGCACAAGTACAAGGTCTACCATATGCAGGACAGGCTCAACCAGAGCTACTGGAGTGGCAGGGTTAATCACGACACCTGCCTTGCAGCCCAGCTCGCGGATGACCTGCAAGGTCCGATGGAGGTTCGGGCAGGTCTCAACGTGCACGGTGAGGATGCTGGCACCTGCCTCAGCGAAAGCTGGCAGCAGACTCTCGGGTGATTCGATCATCAGGTGCACATCCAAAGGCAATTGGGTGACCCGCCGGCAGGCATTGACGATGAATGGTCCCATGGTAAGGTTGGGGACGAAATGCCCATCCATTACATCCACGTGGATCCAATCCACACCCGCATTTTCAGCCTCGGAGATTTGCTGACCCAGGCGGGTAAAATCGGCCGACAAGATAGAGGTTGAAATCAAGTAGGGAGGATACATAGGAATCACCTTCCAGGCGGGTTATAAAGAAAGTAGATCCACACCCACAACGGTATCAGTCCACCCACGGTAATCACCAATAATAAAACCAGAGCCCAGGTACCCCAATCTATATCGATTGCATTTTGGGTGCGGGAAACGCTGGCGATGGAATTTGTGCGCGGCGATGAGGTATTTTGAGAACGCTCGTCTGGAGGGGGAGGAAAACGGCTAGGTAACAGCGCAGGCTGCGTCTGGGGAGGAGTAGATGGTGGGGGGGTGGGCGCGTGGTTAAGTTGAGATGGGCTGGGTTTGGCGATCGCAGGCGACTGCCCAACGGAGGCATAGATCGAAGGGCTTAAGGAGATCAGCACACGACCGAATTGATCGGCGGTGCGGTAACGCATTGAGGGTTCCTTGGAAAGGACCTTTAAGCAGGCTTGCTCGAGGTTGGGGGGAATGAGTGGGTTAAGCTGGGAAGGTGGAACGGGAGCGACAGTGCGATGCATATGTGAAAGCTCGGCAGCAGTGTTGGCGATGAAGGGAAGCTGACCGGTAAGCATTTCATATAAAACAACGCCCAGCCCGTAGACATCAGAGGCAGGGGAGGGTGGGCGACCGGAGGCCTGTTCGGGAGAGAAATATTGAGGCGAGCCCCAGACCACATTATTTACTTCCTGGGCATGGATAGATGCCAGGGCGCGGGCGATCCCAAAATCTGTTACTTTCAAGCGTTGATCGGGGGTGACGATCATGTTATGGGGTTTCACATCGCAGTGAACCAGACCGGCGCGATGGGCATAGCCCACCCCGGCACAGGCCTGGATGATCAGCTTGAGAGCTTCGTCCACATTTAATTTGCCGCGACTCTCTAAAATGGTCTTTAAGTCTGTACCAGGGATATACTCCATGACGATGAAAATCTGCTGGTCATCGAAGCCAAAATCATGGATGGTGACGATATTAGGATGAGAGAGGTTCGCTGCGGCTTTGGCTTCCTGCCTGAAACGCTCGCGGAAGGCTGGATCTCGAGAAAAATCTTCACGGAGCAGCTTGACCGCCACAGTGCGCTCAAGCATCAAGTCGCGAGCACGATATACCTCTGCCATGCCGCCTGAGCCGATGCGTCCTTCTATCTGATAGCGGTTATTTAACAGGCCAGGACTGCTCATATTGCTGACAATTCTAGCACGAATATGAAGGATAGAAAAAATTCGGGTAAAATGATTGGATGCAATCCGCCGATATGATTTACAACCCCAATGCGGGCAGATTCCCGTCGGGCATGCTGGCTGAACGTGCTGCCGATGTGCTGCGGGCAAGCGGATGGAAAATCCGCCTGATTCGGACGCACAGCGCAGAACACGTCACCCAGCTGGCGTGCAGGGCAGCAAGTGAGGGCAAGGAGGCGCTGTTCGTGGTGGGTGGTGACGGCACGATCAACCTAGCGGTTCGCGGAATAGCTGGTAGCCAGACAGCATTGGGGGTTATCCCAGCGGGAACAGCCAATGTGTTGGCGCAGGAGCTGGGGCTGCCGGGATTAACCTGGACACGCTGGATGGCCCTGGAAGAAAGCGCACGCAGGCTGGCCAAAGCGCATATACAGGAGGCGGATATCGGCGAATGCGCCGGCACTCCATTCCTGATGTGGGCAGGAGTGGGACTGGATGCATTTGCAATCCACCACATTGAACCCCGACCGAGAGGAGAAAAACTATTTGCGAACATGGTATACGCAGCCTCGGCAGCCTGGCATGCCAGCCTTTGGCACGGGGTAAACCTCAAAATCACAGCGGATGACACGCAAATCAGCGGACACTATTTGTTAGCTCTGATCAGCAATATCCATCTCTACGCTGGAGGGCTGGCGCGGGTGAGCCCATTCGCATTGATGGATGACGGGGTAATGGACCTGTGGCTGTTCGAAGGAGAGACTTTGGGAGATACAATCCAAATGGCATGGGACTTGTACGGAGGCAGGCACGTGGATTCGGAAAGGGTGCACTATGCGGCATTCAAGCACCTGAAGATCGAATCGGATTCAAATTTGTACGTGCAGGTTGATGCGGAACCTCTGACCTTCGATGACCATGTAGTGGAGATCAACGTGATATCGAAGGGCATCCGATTATTAGTACCAAAAGAAACACCCAGGGAACTTTTCATCGTCAATGAGCCTCTATAACGCTAAAGTGATATGAAAAGAATCCCATCCATTATCCGAAATAACCCGATCGGGGTGTTGATTTTATTTATCCCGTTTGCCATCCTGTCAGACATATTACACTGGTCCCCGACTGTCGTTTTTGTATTATCGGCGATCGCCATCATCCCACTGGCAGGATACATCGGGGCTTCAACGGAAGTGCTGGCGGCGTATACCAACCCGCGAATCGGCGGATTGCTCAATGCAACGTTAGGTAATGCGGCGGAGCTGATCATCACCATCACCGCCATCCGGGCGGGTTATCTGGAGTTGGTGAAAGCCTCCATCACCGGATCGATCCTGGGAAACTTGCTGTTGGTATTGGGAATGGCGATGCTGTTTGGAGGACTGCGTCATGGGACCCAAACATTTAACCGCAAACAAGCTGGCAATAACTCGGTTTTGCTGGTCCTGTCGGTGGTGATTCTATTAATCCCATCCCTATTGAGTCATTACATTGGAAATGTTGAAACACCTGAGCCAAGGGTCGAGACGCTCAGCATTGGTGTGGCAGCTGTGATGATCATTTTGTATGGGCTGGGGTTGTTCTACAACTACAAGGTTGTGGGGGGACCGGAGGTGGTGGAGGAAGCACACGAAAAGAGTGCAGACAAGAGGTGGTCACTCAGAGCAGCGCTGCTGATCCTTGGTATTTCGACTTTAGGCGTGGTGTATTTATCAGAAGTGCTGGTGGGAGCGGTCGAACCAGTGGTGAACACACTGGGGTTATCCGAATTTTTCATCGGTTTGATTGTTATTCCCATCATCGGCAACGTAGCGGAACACATCGTAGCAGTGCAGATGGCATTAAAGAACAAGATGACTTTGAGCGTTGAGATATCTCTGGCGTCAAGCCTACAGATCGCATTATTTGTTGCACCCCTGCTGGTTTTTATCAGCCTGCTGTTTGGCAACCGGTTGACGCTGGTGTTCAACCCGCTCGAGCTGATCGCATTAATCGCAGGAGTATTGATCGCAGCCCTGGTATCAGCTGACGGAGAGTCCAACTGGCTGGAAGGGGCTGAATTATTAGCGATCTATATCATTCTGGCGTTAACCTTCTTTTTAATGCCAGTGTAAGGATGCCATGTTTAAGAACCTAAGAAGCTTGTTCAACATCAAGGTCATCCTCGGGGGGATCTTCTTCGCGGTGGGTGTTTTCGCGGTATTCGTGGTCATATTATGGTCTGCCAAGGCACATGACATTACCCAAGCACCGGCTACGGCAATCCTGAACGTTATCAAAGCGCCTACTGCAACAACGATTGCTCCTGTGCAAACTCCTGCACCGGTGACCACACCGGATTCATCACAGCAGGCGCCACCGCCGAGTGGTGATATCGCGATTGGCGATTACGTGCAGGTGACTGGAACCGGTGGTGAAGGCTTACGGCTGCACAAATCAGCCGGGGTATC
>JBGOYO010000002.1:0-24885 GCA_041479715.1 Anaerolineae bacterium | reverse complement strand
GCATTGACGATGCTGCCTTGTGGTGCAATGATTTGGATGGGTATAAGGCATCCGCTGTTGTTGGGCACATCCAGGCCGATCAGCGAGCGGAACACATAATTAACCGCCGACAGAGTGATTGCATATACCGCGTTCACGCTTCCTACTTGCTGAGATGCTGAGCCGGTGAAATCGACCATGGCAGTATCGTCCCGAATTGTGATGGTCACCTTGATGGTGATTTCTTCTTCCGTGATCCCATTGTTGTCAAGGTGATCGACGAAGGTGAACTTACCATCCGGCAGTTCACAGAGTAACTTACGAGTCATCCGCTCGGTATAGATGAGCAATTCCTTCATAAAAAACGAGACTTCTTGCAAGCCGTAGCGGCGGATAAGCTCCTCCAGGCGGCTGACTCCGCGTTGATTGGCTCCGATCTGGGCATTCAGATCTCCGTTGCGCTCCTCCGGGGTGCGCACATTGGCCAGAATCAGATCCAGTACATCGTGGTTCAACTTTCCTGCACTAACCAGCTTCACTGGTGGGATAATCAATCCTTCCTGGTAGATTTCACGGGCGATGGGCATTGAACCCGGAGTGATGCCGCCGATATCGGCGTGGTGCGCCCGGCTGGCGACAAATGCTACAGGTATGTAACTATCCTCATCCATGAAAACCGGTGTAACCAGGGTGATATCGGGCAGGTGAGTTCCCCCCAAAAAAGGATCATTGAGAATAACTGTATCCCCGGGCATCAGGTGTTCACCGTTTTGGCTGAATTTTGAGATCGCCGACTTGACCGACAACGGCATGGAACCCAGGTGGACAGGAATATGGGCTGCCTGAGCTATCATGCTGCCTTGCGCGTCAAAGATGGCGCATGAGTAGTCGCGCCGCTCTTTGATATTAGGCGAGAAGCTTGCCTTCCTTAGAACTGCTCCCATTTCTTCGGCGATGGCAGAGAAAAAATGCTTGTACACTTCCAGCCTGATTGGATCGGAGGGGAAATTAATTTGAGAACTGCGCATAGCCATTATCGCATAATCAATTTTTCGGATATACTGATTCCACTGTAAATTCTGGAGATAATATCTGCCAGCAGTGGAGCGATGGATAGGACTTCGATTTTTGGGTGCAGTTTTTCAGAAGGTACGGGGATGGTATTGGTGACAACCAATTTCTCGATCCGCTCATCTTCATCCAATCTTTTCAATGCAGTAGGCAATAACACCGGGTGGGTGATCGCAAGGCATGCTTTACCTACCGCGCCATGCTGATATAGATCGTCGAGCTGAAGCAGCACGCTGCCTCCGGCGATCAGGTCATCGACAATGATCGGTCGATGACCGGTAATATCACCGACGATATGAGTGGTTTTCACCTCCGAAGGACTGGACCTGCGTTTATGCATGATCACCAGGGGCAAATCAAGCAGTCCAGCATATTTACCGGCTAAACTGGCTCTACCTACATCAGGGCTCACAATGGCAGCATTCTTAAACTCAGGTTTACGGTAATAATTCGCAAGTAGTGATATGGCCGAAAGCGGGTCAACTGGGATGTTGAAAAAACCCTGGATGGCGGGGTTGTGTATATCGAAAAAGACCACGCGGGCTGCACCCTGGCATTCCAGTAAGCTCGCAACCACCCTGGCACTGATGGCTTCCCGCCCACGCGACATACGGTCCTGGCGGGCGTAAGGGAAATATGGGATGACCAGGCTGATACTGTGTGCGCTGGCACGCCGGAAGGCGTCAAGATAGAGCAAGATTTCCATTAGATGGTCATTCACCGGTGCAGAGCAAGTCTGGATGAAAAAAATATCCTGATCGCGAACGACTTCATCTATAGTCACATATGTCTCCGAATCGTCAAAGGTGCGCGTGGTGGATTTGCCAAGCGGGACGCCAAGGATGTCAGTGACTTCATGCGCCAGGGCTGGGTGGGCTGATCCGGTGAATATTCGTAAGGGATGAGTGGACATTGGTTATATTCCTCTAAATATTCTATGAGCTATCGTTCAAACCTGAAACGTTTTGGGATAAGGTTGTCTTTGGCGAGACATCGATAAGAAGGTTAAGATAATTATCGACATTCAATGCATCACGTGCATTAATGATAATGGTTGTGTCTGACGAGACAATGAGAGCGGGTCCGGTCAGATTCATCCCTGGGAGCAAAGCGTCATAATCATAGACTGGCAGGGATGACGCTGTGTCCGATAAATATACCTGACGGCGACCAATTAGGGCGGGTGTATCTTTAATACTATCTTTACTAAACTGAGGTAGCCTGATCGGCGTCACCTTGCCTATCGCTCTGACACGCAGGTTCACGATTTCAATGCTTCTATCTGCGTAGGAATATCCATAGGCGGTATGGTGAGCAGAATGAAACTCAGTAATGAAATTATCGCTATACGGGATGTTCAGCTCGTAGGATTGCCCCGCATAACGAAGATCGAGGCTCGGGTGAATTTCTATTCTATCTGATGAGATGCCTTCGGATATCAGATCAGACAGGCTCATTTTTACCATCGGAGAAAAAAGATCATTGAACAATTCTTTTTCAGTAGTGCCAGGTAACATGATCGTCTTAACGTAATCTCTGATGATATCTGATGCGAGCATTCCATATGCTGAGAGCGTCGAAGCAAATCTTGAAATGATCACTTTGGGAATACCCATTTGACGCGCCAGTTCAACCGCATGTAAGCCACCAGCGCCGCCAAAAGAGAACAAGTAAAAATCGTGGGGGTCATATCCTCTCTCGACGGAGATCACTCGTAGCGCTTTTTCCATCTGGGCGTTGACAATCTCGATTACTCCCAAGGCGGCTTTAACTGGAGTCAGGTTCATAGATACGCCAAGTTTTTCGAATATTGCTTCTGCCCGTAAAGGGTCAATCTGCATATGACCGCCCAGGAAATGATCCGGAAGAAGACGACCCAAAATGAGATTAGCATCAGTGACTGTCGGTAATTCTCCAGTTCCGTAACACGCTGGACCAGGATAAGCGCCTGCGCTCTGCGGACCGACGCGAAATGAGCCACCTGCATCAATGTATGCAATCGATCCTCCGCCCGCACCGATTGTATGGATATCCAGCATCGGGAGATGGATCGGATAACCACCAACGGAAGCATCCGTAGTGATAACAGGTTGTCCGTTGATCAGCGAAACATCAGTAGAAGTTCCACCCATATCGAATGTGATCAGTTTAAGCATCCCTTTTGTTTGGACGTCCGACTGATTGCTCATGATCGTCTGAGCGATATTTTGTGCACCCACGATCCCTCCAGCCGGCCCGGAAAGAATACACCGGGCGCCATTAAGTCTGCCCTCAGCCAGGCTGATCATACCGCCGTTGGACTGCATGATTTGGAATTTCGAATTGGGGAGTGATGTTTCAAGGGTGGATAAATACTGGTCGAGGATCGGGGATACATAGGCATTCACCACAGTCGTGCTAGTACGCTCATACTCACGATATTCCGGCAGGGTCTCGCACGACGCTGACACCAGGTATCCGGCAGAACGCATCTTCTCCACGATCAGCTGCTCGTGAGCGGGGTGTAAAAATGAGAACAACAAGCAGACTGCTACAGATTCTACTTCCTCTCGGTTGAAGGATTTGATTATTTCATCGATTTCTGCAAGGTCGAGTTTTATAAGTACATTTCCGTGGTGGTCGATACGCTCGTGGACTTCCGCCCTAAGTTCAGGAGGGACGAGAGCTGGGGCTGGCTTTACCGACCAGTCATATAAACTCGGGCGATTTTGCCGGCCAATCTGAATGACATCTTTAAACCCGAATGTGGTGACTAAACCTGTTCGCGCACCTTTTCGCTCTAATAATGCATTGGTTGCTACGGTCGAGCCGTGGATTATCTGGGCAGGTTCGTCCCGGCCAATCTGATCCAGCCCTTGCAAGACGGTACTGGCAGGGTTATGCGGATCGGAAAGCATCTTAAATGTGGTAATCCTGCCAGTTTCAGGATCGTGGATAACAAAATCGGTGAAGGTGCCACCAATATCAATACCTATACGTAGCATGGTATCCCAGTATAGAGTATCCAAATAAAAAATACAAGGGATGAGGCTTGAATTACAGGAATGTCATTTGAAAAACCAGGCACTTACCATTGATCAAGATGAATGGAGCAGCACGTTTCAGGTTGACCCCTAATGCATTTAGCTGATCAGGATGTGTCAGTTTATTTTTCCGCCTGGCACTCAGGATTTTCGTGGCACTTTTTGGACCAATGCCTGGTATGCGCAGCAGCTCTTGTTTATCCATTCGGTTAATTTCAGCTGGACTCTCAGTTAAGTTTAGCCGTGCCCAGGCAATCTTAGGGTCAACATCCAAAGGAAGTTGACCATCATGGTCAAATGGTAACTCCTCCAACCCAAAACCATAATCGCGCAATAAAAATGAGGCTTCGTAAAGACGAAATTCACGTTCGGGAGAGCCAGCTGGTACGTTTTCCAATGGTGTATCCGGAATGGGGTTAAAGGTGGAATAATAGGTTCGTTTTAGCCGCAGCTGGTTGTAAAGGTATTCGGTGGTCGAAAGCAGCTCAAGGTCGGTCTCGCCAATGGCACTCACCACAAATTGGGTTACCGATGAAGGCCATTGTTTATCCCAACCTTTGTATGCCGGCTGCGTCTGGCGGATCTGGTTGATCCATTTAAGCGGCTGAAGGAGCTCTTCAACGAACTGCTTGCGTGGTGCGAGTTTTTCAAGACGTTCCGTGGTGGGTGCCTCGAGGTTGATCGATACGCGATTGGCGAGCTGCATGGCTCGTTCAACCTGAGCATATTCTGCTCCCGGCATGATCTTCAAATGGATGTAGCCCCGAAAATGCAATTTATGACGCAAAATCTCGGCAGTATCGATCAGCTTGTCCTGGGTGAAAGCACCATTGTTGAAAATCCCTGAACTCAGGAAAATACCCTCCACGATCTGTGCTTGGTACAACGACATGAATACCCTGGCAAACTCCTCAGGATTGAATGATGCTCGCTGGAAATCACGCCCGGACCGAAATGGACAGTAATAGCAGTTGCGCTCGCAGACAGTGGATAGCTGTGATTTAAGAAGGGAAATCCGCTTTCCATTCGGCATGACGGCATCACTCACCGTGACTTTATCCTGCTTGCGGCTGGCAAGCTGGGGGCAGGCAGAATCCTCAGCAGGCTCCAGGTGCATCTGTGAGGTGACCAGCTTTAATTTCTCAAACGCTTCCATCATATTATTATAGAACTAATGTGCTATTTGTCAAGATAAATAAACAGCCACTCTCGGGTACAATCGGAAGTGGCTGTAAATATTGCGGGGTAAAAAAACTAATTCTGGTGTGTCTGAAGCAAGCGGTAGAGTGATCGACGGGCGAGGATATCCGTGCTGACCATCCCAAGCACTTTTTTCCCCTCGGTGACGGGCATTGCTGATATTTCGTAATACTCAAGCTTACGGACCAAATCCAGGATGGGATCACTGGGTTTTGCTGATATCACCTGAGCTGTCATGGCTTGCTCAAGGGTGGTCTTTTCAATTGGGCCGCGAGATGCTGCACGGGTGATATCCCAATTTGAGACAACTCCCACCAATTCGTTGCGTGCGTTGATCACTGCCAGGATGGGGCAACCGGTTTCGACAAATAATCGCGCGGCCTCCTGCAATGTACCTGTCGACTGGATGGTGATGATTGAATCCATGATATCCGATGCTTTGCGGTCTTTTTCCTTGGAGGTTATCCGGCTGATGCTGATGCTTTCAGCTGCATCACAGGGGAGGAGATCCGGGTCGGAAATCAGAAGATCAATTAGCTCATGCATGTTGCGTTTAATCACCTCATCCCGTGCTTTTTCAGCCGCCATTAGACGCTTTTCAGCTAGTTGCTCAAAATCCTGTGCATGCCGATCAAGCCAGGTATTGACACCTTCGAAATCACCCAGACTGCTTTCCGGGATACGCAGATGGTCGGGTGTCCGGATCAGGTGCTCTTGGGCAGCAAAGATGACCCCGCCCGAGTTGACCAGGTAATCCGTCACAATGAGTATCCCTTTACTTCGATACACCTCACGTTCCATCCGTGATCGGGCATACTTACGGTCCGGATCAGGTGAATAGGTGTTCGCCCCTTCGATGATCAGCCTCCACGCGCCCATCCGGTCAGTAGTCATTGATGGGTGGGTAGCATCGACAACGTCGAGGTAATTAGCGATAGGAGCCGCCGGGATGAAGCAAAATGCCGACTCGCGCAATAAATCTTCCGGGTCACTGGAATATTTGGTCGAGTAATTTCCCGGCGCCAAATTGATCAATTTTTCCTGAAAATAGCTCTTCGTCACGGCGCCTTTACTAACCCAGTCGTTGAATAAGGTTTCCACAGGCAGACCCTTAGGATCGAACAGGTACCCTGAGACATCACTGATGCCAATGATGTGCACCTCAGGCAATCGCCGTTTGAGATACCTTGCTCCGTGAGCTCCCACAGCACCGAATCCCTGTATCATGATCGTAATTTCACTTATGTCTGGAATTTCTGCGCGGGTGAACTGCGGGAGGACACGCAAGCGAGGCATTTCTTCCAACAACGACTCCAGTGCTATCGCCAGGCCTCCCCCGGCCGCACCCAGCTGGTCGATGCGATTTCCACCCATATCGACCGGTTTGGACAACGCATTGTCCAACCCGTTCATGATGGCAATAATCTTCATGTCGGCGTCATTTGTGCCAACATCCGGACCGGGAAGATAGATATCACGGTAGCGGTAAACTAACCCGGCAAAACGCCGGACAATCTCTTGATGGATTTCAGGTGGCAGGTCTGGGTCAGCCACAATGCCGGCTTTACCACCCCCATAGGGCAGGTTGGCGGCGGCATTTTTCAGAGTCATACCTCTGGCCAGGTTATGGATCGTGTTAGGGGTTAATTCGGGCAGCATCCGGATGCCACCCATCGATGGACGTCCCATCGCCAGGTTGTCCACTACAAGATAGCCGCCCACTTCCAAAGGAGATTCTTCATCCCACAGGCAGGCAAGGACCTTTGGCCCCAAACTGTCCACTTCAATCCCCAACCGACCCAGGCGGTCAACATCCAATGGACCAAAATCGATAAAGCATTTCCCCTGCTCACAAATGAGGCGGTTTTTCCAGGTTTGTTCCGGGATATGCTCTTTTAGGTAGGATTCCATCTGTTTTGGGATCATAAGCCACCTTATTTGTGTAAGTTTTGAGCGGCGATAAACGATAACCCGTTTCGGGTGAGCGCTTCAGCGGTGCGGTTTGAAGCCTCAAACTTATCCATGAAATTGATCGCCAGGTTATCCCAATCTCCTGCTTCAATCACCTCGCTTTTGTCTCGAAAATAATCCAGGATATCGGATGGGTGAGCGCGGGTTTGATCAATTTCAGGGTCACCACCCTCATGTTTAGCCGAGATGTTGGCAACATGATCCGCCAGCTGGATCAGTTCATCCCGCCGGATATATGGCTGGAGGACGATGCTCTTCCAGGTTTCAGTGATATGATGCTCGAACCTGACTACGTCTTCAAAGCCAAATTTCTTCCGGAATTGGGCGGTGATTTCGAGGGTTTCGTTATTGACGGAGTTACTCCAATTGAAACCGATTAGCGGTGAAGTCCCATCGTCGCGTGAGAACAACTTGGCTCCTATCAAGGTCCATAAACCGGCGTATGGGTTATCGTTGCCCATGAAAACGGAGATCTTAAACTCGGTATTGACTCCAATCCGGTACAAGAAATATCCCAATAGTACGGTGCCGGGGTTAATATTCAGCACCTGCCGGACGCCATAACTCGTATAGTAATACAAAAATTCATCCAGCCATTTCAACGGATAATTGTTCGGCTCGCCTACACCCCCAAAATAGCCTGTGATTGTCGCCGGACCGCCCAAATGGATATTTGAGCCGTCCGTCCCCTTGGTATCGAGAGTCTCGACATAGGAGGCACCGATGATATTCATCGCGGCAGCGATAGCGGGAAGGTCGCCGTCCTGCTCCTGTTCCTTCATCTTACGGACCTTGATGAACCTGCCGGGCATCAAGAGCTGCTTGTCGATCGCTTCATGAGCGCATGCAATGATCCAGGGGAAATACTGTAGGGCGCTTACCTCCAGGGTGACAGCGAAATCATCCTTGAATTTAATCGACTTGTAGTTCTCACCCAACACCTTTTTACGGTAATCCGACACACTGATGAATGCTGATTGTTCGCACTGCTGGGCCAACCATTTAAGATCTGCCAGGAACTCGGGTTTTGTGGATTCGACCTTCTTCAAAAGATTTTCCAGCCGACCAGCGTGCTCCGCTTTTCGATTGATTTCCTCAGGTGTGCCATATTTTTCGACGACCTTTAGAAAATCATTGACCACGGTCATGTCTGGGTCTAACAGGATTGAATTCAAAGCGTCTAGACGTGAAGCATCGATCTTCAGAAGCTGACGAATTTTCTCATCCATAGTTGAATATCTCCTGGTCAAAAAACTTGAAAATAGGGCGGGATGATCACTTTTAGTTGAACATATCGACTTTTAGCAGATAAAACCCTCAATCTACAGTCAAGGTTTTACTCAAATTGCGCGGATAATCTGGATCGAAACCGCGCGATACACTGACCCGATATGCCAGCAACTGCATAGGGATGATCGCCAGGATGGGATTAATGATGGAACCGGTAGGCGGGATGGTAATCAAGTCATTTGCATTTGCTCGCAGCCGGCTGTCGTCCTCAGCAATGACGATCGTCCGTGCGCCGCGGCAGGCGACTTCGTTAATGCCGCTGACAATCAACGGTACGTCCTCTGGTCCGGCAATGAATATAATTGGGTATCCTTCCCGAACCGCTGCCAGGGGTCCATGCTTGAACTCAGTCGATAGCAACCCCTCGCAGTGGATATCGGTCACCTCTTTCAGTTTTAAGGCGCCTTCAAGCGCAACAGGATACGTGGACCCATAACCGAGGCAGTAGGTGTCCTTCCACGAATCCAGCAGCACTTCCAAGCGCATGATCTGTGCATCTGTAGAAGCTACGGTCTGGTCGATCAATTCAGGCAACAGATTCACATCCGAGGTAGGCAAACCACCCATTTTTAACGCCAGGTAAAGGAATGTAATCACCTGGTTGGTATAGGTTTTTGTTGCCGGGACGCTGATCTCATACCCGCAAGTCAAGGGAAGATACATCTCGGTCGATTTCGTCAGTGTCGAGCCGATGACATTCACCAGCCCAAATGCCTGCATCCCCTTGCTTTTCGCCAGGGAGAGCGAATTGAGCACGTCCTTGGTCTCGCCGCTCTGGCTGACAAATATACCCACATCTTGGGGACCCAACGTTGGACCATATTGAGATGCGAACTGTGTGGCAAGCACCGGGATGGAAGCTTTTCCGGACAGGTTGGCGATGTAAAACGAGCCCAGATTGCAAGCGTGGAAGCTGGTGCCACATCCAATCAAGTAAAGATTCCTGGCGGCGGACATGCGCTGCGCCATGGTCTCAATACTTGGAGAATTATCCAACATGTGGATTAATTCACGCGCTACCTGTGATTGTTCATGAATTTCCTTAAGCATGAAGTGCGCATAACCACCTTTTTGAGCCAATTCCATGCTTTCTGTGATCAGCTCAAAATCACGCACGATGATAGACCTATCTTTTACACTGCGCAGCTCAATCCTTGCAGGATCCAAGATCACGATTTCGCCGTCCTCGATATATAAGACCCGCCTGGTGATGGGCAAAAGCGAGGGCAAGTCAGATGAGACACAAGTCGCCCCTTCTGTTATCCCCGCCACCAGGCCTGAGCCTTTTTTGAACGCATAGAGTTTTTCCTCCCCAACCACACCGATTACGAAGGAATAATCACCCTGCAAATCATTGTAAGCTTTACGGATGGCATCGATGATGTCGCAGCCCTGGTTGATGTAGCGTTCGACCGCGTGGACGCAGGTTTCCCCGTCATTCTCTGAGCGAACAACCATGCCTTCATCGATAAACTGTTGGCGAAGCTCCAGATTGTTGACTACATTACCATTATGAGCTCCTACCATCATCCCTTGTGAATCTAAATGCGGCTGAGAATTTGCCTGGGACGGCGTACCGAACGTTGCCCAACGCAGCTGAGTGATCCCACGACTACCGAACATTTCATTAAATTTTAGGCGGGGAGCAACTTCATCGACTTTGCCGGCATCTTTTCGTAGGTCGATATGCCCGGTTTTGGTGATCGTAGCACAGCCCACCGAATCATATCCCCGGTAGGATAACCTTTTTGCCGCATCAGTCAGCAATGGACCCAATAACTGTTCTTCTTTTGTGATGATACCGAAGATTCCACACATACTAATTCCTTATGATATGTTAATCAGTATATCAGATTAACAAAAATCGACAAATTCCAGGCTTCTGGGAAGTCAATATCCTAAAGTGATGACAATCGCCTGACATATGGATTAAAAACAAAAATGCCGGCATCCGTGTTAACGAACACTGGCATTCTATTTTGGTCGTAAGGTCAAGTGCTATGCTTTAACAATGCTATCAACCGGGCAGACCGATACACATTGTGGTGAGTCGTAATGACCGACACATTCCACACAAGTATCTGCGTTGATCACGTAAATAGTATCACCTTCGGTAATTGATTCTGTCGGGCATTCTGGAATGCATGCGCCACAAGAGATGCACTCGTCAGTGACTTTCATCGCCATGTTTATTCTCTCCTTCTTTGGTCTGAGATAAATTAGTTTACCTACTTTATCAAAATACTCGTATAGATTACTAAAACTCGTCCGATGCGTCAAATGACAAACATCATGATTAATTAGGATAGATGTGACGCAGCGCTTCGACGATAGGGTGATGGGAAAGGTAAATACAACCGGTCTGTAAGAATAATGCTCCCATTCCCTTAGGAACCGTTTTTTGTATTGCCATGCGGCTTTTTATATTTCAGCTCACTCCCGCGTATAATGGAATCTTTACCATAACGTTGCCTCACGTCATCCACAGCGGTAAATAGGTTGGCATCTTTCTTATTCGGCACGTCCCACAAGCTGAGCTGCTTCTCTAGATTATCGAATTGGGTTATTCCAACCCCCAACAGGCGCACCGGTTTACCCTTCTTCCAAGTCTTGTTGAATAACTCCTTCACAGCGGCATAAATTTCCCTGTCGTCACTGGTAGGATCTGGCAGCGTCGCCTGCCTGGTGAGAGTGGTGAAATCACTCCAGCGCAACTTTAGTTTGACCGTAGAACCTTTAAGATTTTTCTTCCTCAACCTTCGCCCGACGCTCTCAGATAGTGAATGCATTGTTTCATATAAGGCTTGGACATCGGCGATATCACGTGAGAATGTAGTCTCATTGCTCACCGACTTGACCTCATGGCTGGTGTGTATGGGACTATCGTCGATCCCAAGCGCTCGTTTCTCCAGGTCTTCGCCGAATTTTCCCAGCACTTTGATCAAGTCCGGCTTCGAAATGTGGGTGATATCTCCGATGGTATGGATCCCCAGCTCGCTTAATCTTGATGCAGTTTTTGGACCTATCCCCCATAGAGCATTGGTTGGCAATGGCGCCAGGAATTCGCCTTCATGCCCAGGTGGAACTACCTTGATCGCTTGGGGAGGCAGATTTGATCGTTTGGAAGCTTTACCAACATCTGTGGCAATTTTTGCCACCAATTTACTCGTCGCCACCCCGATGGAACAGGGTAGATGGAAGTGTTCCAGGATGTATAGCTGAATATCTCGAGCAAGCCGGTCACTCGGGTCTGGGAGATCGCTCAAGTCAAGGAAGGCTTCATCGATGGATACCTGTTCTATCAGAGGCGTGAGGGTATCCAGGTAATCCATCACCTGGTGGGAGATCTTTCCATAATCGCCATGCCTGCCGGATACGATTATCAGGTCTGGGCATACTCTGATGGCCTGGCCCATTGGCATCGCCGAATGCACACCGAACATCCGTGCGGCATACGAGCAGGATGCCACCACACCGCGCTGATCGGGGCGGCCACCCACAGCGAACGGCTTACCGCGTAGAGAAGGATCATTATTTTCTTCGACCGAACAAAAAAACGCGTCCAGGTCAATGTGAAATATTTTTCGTTGCATTTACTCGTATTTTAATGCAGTTACCGGCACCATTGTGGCAGCACGCAATGCGGGGTAGAGTCCCGATATCAGACCAATCAGAGTTGCGAAAATAAGGGCGAAGATAGGTAGCCACAGGGGCGTATAGACAGCTGTGCTGGGCGGTGGGCCTCCTTGCTGGGCTGATTGACCCGCCAGGTAGGATAAGGCGAGCACATTAATCACCTGTCCGGCACTCCACCCCAACAGCACACCCCCCAAGCCACCGAGGAAGCCGATCCCTGCGGCTTCTCCCAGAAAAATAGTCAGAACGTCACGGTTTGTCGCCCCAATCGCCTTCATCAGACCTATCTCGCGGGTGCGTTCCAAGATCGCCATGGCCATCGTGTTAGCAATTCCGATGGCTGCCACGAGTAGTGCAATTGCCCCCACTCCTCCAAATATTACCTGAAGGATAAGGAAAAAGCTGTTGATCCCCTGGACATAGGATTGAGGGGTATAAGCTTGATATCCCATTTTGGTGATCTGATCGCTTACATCCAGCACCTGGTCGACTTTATCCACCTTTACCACCAACTGCTGATATCCGTCCCGACTGCGGTTGATGCGCCTGCCCAAGATCCATTGGTTATAAGTGGTTACGTCGTCCAAAGGCATATAAACGGAGTAATCCGATTCGCCTTTCGATTCATTGAGTACACCCACAATTTTCAGAGGCACCGTTTTTCGGATTTCGTTACCTTCCTGGTCATATTTGATCAGATCCAGCTTGATCGTTTGCCCCAAAAGCTCAGGCGGTGTGGGCGTTGCCTGACCAGGACGCCACTGCGGATTATAAAATGTGCTTGGAACCTGAGAACCGATCACTGCCGTCCCCGGATTTAGCGTGTTTTCACCACCCTGCAAGTCAACACCGAGAAAACTTAGGTCCGGGGCACCAACCCCGATGATGCCGGTGTAGGTTTCCATTCGATTATATTTTAGGGCTGAGCCACCCTGTATATAATCACGTGGGACTACCGATGTCACCCCGGGTATAGCAGCCAGCTGAGCGATCGTGTCATCTGTAATCAGAGTCTGGACTGGAACAGCATTGCCAGCACCAGCGCCGCCACCACCCCCACCGCCGCCACCAGCACTTATCACAACACTTTTCCCGCTCGATGATCCTGGACTGGCTTCCTGATAATTGGGGTAGACTTGGATCTGGGTCAAATCGCCTATCCCATATAGCTGTTGGGTGGCATTCTTCTGCAAGCCGATCGCAAGTGATACCAGCACGACCACCGCGGCTGTACCGATGATCACACCGATCGCCGTCAGCGCCACCCTGGCTTTTCTCCTTCCCAGGTTATCAAGGATAAGTGAGAAAAGGTCTACAAAGCCCATTGAATATTGTCCGTCAACGCTGCAAGCAATTTACGGGCCTTTCAGGGGTGGCTTGGCAGGAACGATAATTGGGTTTTCCTTTGAAGGAGTTTCCACCGGTGGTTGATTGGTCGTGGATTGGCCGGTGTTCAGGCCGCTATCGAGGCCGATCAGGCCCATAACAAAGCGCCAAACCTTGTGCAG
Organism: Anaerolineae bacterium; assembly: GCA_041479715.1. Taxonomy (GTDB): domain Bacteria; phylum Chloroflexota; class Anaerolineae; order Anaerolineales; family UBA4823; genus FEB-25. The sequence goes on along the minus strand of JBGOYO010000002.1, from coordinate 11,207 downwards.
GAATGTCTCCGGTACTTGGGAGGGGATACCTGAGCCGTCATTCGTACTTCCACCAGTCGGTGGCTCGATAACTGGCTGGTCCATCACATCCACCGTCAGTGCCTCTGTGATCACCTGCTGCTGGTTAAAGTCGTCCGTATAGTCAATTGAAATCACCAAGTCGGTGCTTCCGAGCGTGTCAGGGATAAATGTGGCGTCAAGGGTAAAATATCCACCCGGGTCGAGTGTTCCAACCAGGATGGAATTATTACTGAGCTGTCCGGTAGGCGCTTCCACGCGCATCATCCCTAAAACGACGCTGCTGCGTCCCAGGTTGACTACCTGTATCGGGAGCGTATTTGGCTGAGCGACTAATAATGTGGATACTTCCTGATAAAAACTTATCTCAACGATGGGCAGCCGGTAAACCAATAAGGTGATCACTTGATCGTCAACAAAGGTATGGTTTTGATCATTGATATAGACGAAAGAAATTTTGAGCGGATACGCACCGGCAGCAGTATTTACATTAACGATCAGCGGTTGAGATGCAGTCATATTGTATCCTGGTGAAAAATCTCCCAGTGATTGAACATTAGACGCCTCCATCGGTGCAAAATTGGTAAACTCACCGCTGCCACCTGATACCCCACCGGGTTGTTGGGTGCCACCGTCTCCACCGGATGTGCTGCTGCCACCTCCCACGATCATGGTTACGTTTTTGGCAGTTGAATTACCCATATTCTGGATGTTGACTGCCAGACTAAATTGAGTCCCGGGTTGGAGAGTAGTTACATTCGTAGTGTATCCGGTAATGACGAGCTGAGGTTTGACCGACGACGTGGGGGTTTGAGTTGGCGTGGAAGTGGAAGTAACCCCGGGCGAGTAGACCAGGTGCACAGGCAAACTTATGGTGAAAGTTTCGCTGTAACCAGCGCCAGCCTCGTTGGTATAGGAGACGACCATGTTAAGCGAGGTTACTGAAGCCCACATGCTACCACTCAGGTAAAGGGGTTGAGAAAATTCGCTGTGGTTACCAGGTGCAATTTCTCCCACTGCCACAACACCGCCAGTTTCCCGCGGCATTAAATCAGCTGAGGAGAACGTTGCAACAATATTCTTGGCATATTGCTGACCCGCATTGTATAAAGTAACGAACAATATAAATGAATCTCCCGGCGAGATGGTGTCTTGGTCGAGGCTATATGTATCAACTGTAATCATCGGGCGTTCGTAGTTGCCTGGAGGCTCGACCGTGGCGGATGGTGCTGCAGTCGGTGCAACTGTCAGTACAGCAGTTGGGGCTTCAGAAATTACACTTAGTGCATTAGAAAGCGAGGCAGTTGACGAATCCGGATTGATCACAGTTACAGTATATATTCCGGCGGGAATACCGGCAGGTACAATTGCCAATAAGGCTATAGTTGAAGAGAAGGATGTGTTCAGGGAGCCGAAATTTTCTAATGAAATGAGAGAACCAGCGACAAAATCAGTTCCAGAGACTGTAATTGTTGTTTGGTGACTGTTTGAGACGATATCCGGCGATATGCCGCTGATCCCAAGGGCCGCTTTAGCGCTGCTGGGATACAGGAGCAGCGCTGCGGTGACTGCCAGGAGAGTGATAATATTGAAGACAACTGAATAATTTCTTTTCATAAAAATCTATCCTTCACGTTCTCTGAGCGTTGAGCCGGAAAATCTATGAGATGTATTCCGGGTTGGTTATCAGTAACGATGCGGCATTATATTCATCCTCACTGACAATTTTCCCATCAAGGAGATACATATGGCGAGTGGCAAACTGCTTCATACGTGTGTCATGTGTTACAACGAGCACGGAATGCCCGTTGCGATGTAATTCAGACAGCAGTTGCATGATGTTTATCCCACTGGCGGTATCCAAATTACCTGTGGGTTCATCCGCCAAAATTAATTTGGGGTCGTTAACCAGTGCCCGCGCGATCGCCACACGTTGTTGTTGACCTCCTGAGAGCTCAGTAGGCCGGTGTGACATCCGGTCTTCAAGCCCCACCTGTTTTAGAACTTCAACCGATCTCTGTTTGCGCCAGTGGTTGGTGGTGCGGTTAAAGCGCATCGGAAAGGCAACATTCTGTTGGGCAGTCATATTTGCGATCAAGTTAAAGGATTGGAATATGAAACCGACCGTTTGGCGCCGGTATACTGCCAATGCGTTTTCGTCCAATTCATCCAGTACCTGACCATTTACTTCGATATGTCCGCTTGTGGCCCGGTCTAAACCGCCAACTAGATATAGTAGGGTGCTTTTTCCGGATCCTGACGGTCCCATCAACATTGTAAAAGAGTTAGGCTCAAGATCCAGGTCCACTCCCGCCAGGGCGTGCACAGTGGTTTGCCCCATAGTGAACTTTTTATAGATCTGCGAAATCTTAACAAAGGTATCCGGCATAAATCTGCCTGCGATTATTTGTCAGAAGAAAAATGGCCGGGTAATGGACAAATTACCCAACAGGCTGCCCAAGTATGCCATTCCGGCTTGAAGAGCAAGGATGACGCATAAGGTCAGGATAACCCCAATCGCTGACTTAGACACGCTTAGAGCTGTTGATGAACGTACACCCAAGATGAGTAACAGGATTTGCCAAACGATATAAAGATCAATTAACCTTAGAACCTGACTGACGAACAACATCAAACCTGTGCCTCCGGTAGGGCTGAAACCTGATAAACCTGGATTGCTAATAATATTTTTAGTTACCAACATATATATTATTTGGATCAGGGCTCGTAACGCCAACGGGAGACTGGCCCAGGCGACAATATTCATCGACATCGCCGTGCTCCCCCGACCCCCAAACAACGTTGTAACCAAATGTAATATCCCTCCGAGTATCAACCAGCCAATCCAAACTCCCAGCAGCGAAGCTAAAGAAGGTAATACATACACGAACACTGGACTTTGTGTGGATTGGACGGCTTGCGTGTACTGGGCTTGTTGTTCCGGTGTGTAATATTGATAATCCGGTGGATAAACTATTTCGCCCGTCATGGCTGCCTGGTATTTAATTCGGCCGGCTCCCAGGGTATTGACAAGGACCAGGCATGAAAGTACCAGAAGCGGGGTTATCCAAACCGCTGAAGTAACGGAAGTTATGCGTTGAAAGGCCAGGCGAGGTCGAAAAAATACATCTGGTATCCAATTAAAATAAAAGCGTCTTTTATTGGTTGTGAGTGAAAGTTCTGCCATGATCTAATTCACCTGTAACGATGAAACTTGATGATTTCTTTAATCTTCAGGAGTAGTTAGTTCCGCTTCATCAGGCTTTACCAGGTCAACATCAACTTGAAGCGGCAGCCGCATACTCACCCAGACCATCATCAAGCTAACTTTATCGATACTAGCGTCTGAATCGGAGTAAAGATCTGAGAAAGTTTTGTATAAGGCCTCAAAATCTTCACCTTTCGGCCAGTGAATATAAAAACCCGGGAGCTTCGCCCGGTCCATCGTTATGGGGAAGATGGGCCATTCCTTGATCGTCTCGGTAATCGATGCAGTCGGTGCTGGCTCTTCATTTTCAGGAAATAAAGGCCACATACGTTCTTTCAACACCGCGTATGCCTGATCACGTAATTTTGACTGGATTTCTGCCCAGCATGATAGGATCACAGCCACCAGTTCCGGGTTTTTCTCGAATGCTTTGGAGGTTGGTAACACTTTTACCAGAGCAGGTGCTTTATCACTAGTGCGAAACCCCGGAACAGTGACGTATTTTTTAACCTGCTGGTTTAGTTCATTCGAGAGGTGCAGCTCTAATGTAGCCTGTGCATTAAAAGTCTCTCGAATGACTTTATTCCGAAAGTCCGGACGCATATACTCATTGATGGCGTGGAAGGGGAGGAATTCTGTTTTATCTGTCATAGGTGGTTTATTATTTTATTTTAATTTGAGATATAGCTAGTATACCAAATCCTTGGAAATAAAATCATCTACAAAATCAGATTAACCCGATTTTATATCTATAAATAGAGATATGGTGTAATATTTGTATTATTCAATGGAATAAGCAAATTATTTATGAACGATACCTTGATCCAACTTGGCAGAACCGGAATAAATATCTCCCCATTAGGATTGGGAACATTGCAGTGGGGTGAGATTAAATACACTGATCAGCCCGGCAGCAATATCGATTATGACATACAGGGTGCGTATCAGGTTAGTCTGGACTCCGGAATTAATTTCTACGATACAGCAGAAATGTACGGCAGGGGGATATCAGAGCTTTATCTAGGCAAATATCTACGAGAGATATCTGATAGAGTTGTTGTATCCACCAAGTTCATGCCGTTCCCGTGGCGGCTGACCAAAGGTGAGCTGCGATCAGCGTTACTGCGCAGCTTAAAACGGTTAGGAATAAATCATGTGGACCTATATCAGATGCACTGGCCAATTCCACCGGTGAAGATATCTTCCTGGATGGATGCCATGGCCGATGTAGTTGCAGACGGATTAATCCGGGCTGTTGGGGTGTCAAATTATTCACCATCTCAGACCCAGCTTGCGTTTGATGCCCTACAAAAACGTCAAATTCACTTGGCTTCAAACCAGGTCAAATACAGTCTGCTGGATCGCCGTCCAGAAAGAAGTGGTTTGGTTGACTTGTGCAAGAAGTTGGGGGTCACTCTCATCGCTTATTCGCCGTTGGAGAAAGGGATTCTCACCGGCAAATATTCCCTTGGAAGTCTACCCCAGGGTTTCCTGGCATGGAGATATAATAAAACCTATCTAAACAAGATAGATCCAATCATAACGGTTTTGCGTGAAATTGGTGAGACTCACGGAGGCAAGCGACCGGCTGCGGTTACACTGAATTGGTTGATATGTAAGGGAGCTGTGCCAATCCCTGGTGCCAGAAACCAGAAGCAGGCCCAGGAAAATACCGGAGCTTTAAGTTGGCAATTACGCAGTGATGAGGTCGACAGGCTGGATCGTATAAGTGATCGAGTTGGACGATGATTTTTGATAAACCAAAACCCTACTGGAGGAGACTATGTTACGTGTAGATAAAATAGATACTAATGATAAAGCGATAGTAAAAAGATTTGTTCGTATTCCATATCGTTTGTATAAAAACTATCCTCAGTGGGTGCCTCCATTATTTATGGATGTTGAGACTCAACTAAATAGAAAGAAACACCCCTACTATGAACACAGTGACGCAGATTTTTTTATCGCCACCAGGGATGGTCGTGATGTCGGACGAATCGCAGCATTAGAAAACAAACATTTCAACGAATTCCACAAGACCCAACAAGCCCAATTCTACTTGTTTGAATGTGAAGACGACCAGGAAGCGGCGAATGCCTTATTCGAGAGGGCTATCGATTGGGCAAAAGGCAGAGGTCTGAATCGCATCGTCGGTCCGAAGGGGTTTGGTGCTCTTGATGGATATGGAATTCTGGTCGATGGTTATGAACATCGGCAGATAATGAACATGATGAATTACAACTACCCTTATTATGTGAAACTGGTTGAAAATCTGGGTTTCACCAAGGAAGTTGATTTTGTCTCATGCTATATGAGCAGGGATGCATTTCACTTACCAGAGAGAGTATATAAAATTGTAGAAAGAGTGAAATCACGTAATAATATGGGCGTGCAGGATTTTAAAACGAAAAATGATCTGCGTGCCTGGGCGAATAAAATTGGGAAGCTTTACAATGATTCCTTTGTTAATAATTGGGAATATTTCCCCTTAACGGAACGCGAAATTAAATTCATTCTGCAAACCATACTCGATGTCGCTGATCCCAGGTTGATCAAAATTATCACCCACAACGATGATGCAATCGGGTTCTTATTTGGTTTTCCAGACCTGTCCGCAGGGATGCAACGCGCAAAAGGAAAGCTACTTCCCTTCGGTTTGATCCAGATCATGCTTGATATGAAGCGCACGAAGTGGATCTCTTTGAATGGCGCGGGAGTGTTGCCCGAATATCAAGGTGCGGGTGGAAATGCCCTATTGTACGTGGAAATGGAAAAAACCTTGCATAACTATAATTTTGAGCATGCAGATCTAACCCAGGTCGCCGAAACCGCTGTCCAGATGCGTAAAGATCTGGAGAATCTCGGCGGAAAAGCCTATAAGAATCACCGTGTTTATCAGAAACAAATATAAACTTTATTATTAGAGTTTGGATCTCGCAGTTCAATTAATTTCAAGTTACTAATTATCTCGTTTTAGAGCATAGCCAGACCTACCAGAATATTTTTGGAAGGTCTGGTTTTAGTCAACAGTTATGTGTTAAACTAAATCGCTAGAAATTTGAGATCAGGGAACGAAAAACTATGCAGCCAATTCTGCGCCTCAATCTTTCAACCGGTCAATTCGATGAATATATTGTCCCTCGACAGTTGGAAGAAGATTACCTGGGCGGTGCATCTCTTGGAGCCAGATTGTTGTATGAGGAATTGCTCCCAGAGCTGGACCCACTATCTGCCCAGGCATCAATATTATTCCTCAACGGCCCCTTATCAGGCACGTCCGGACCGGCAGTGGGACGTTTTGTGGTTTGTGCCAAATCTCCCGCCACAGGGTTGTGGGGAGAATCAAATTGTGGTGGTTTTTGGGGTCCTGAGCTGCGCATGGCGGGCTATTATGGTTTATGGATTACGGGCAAAGCCGAATTGCCTGTATATATTTCAATAATCGATGGAAAGGTGGAAATACATCCTGCTGGTCACATTTGGGGGATGGATACTTATTCGACCCAGACTGCGGTAAAAGCGGAGTTGGAGGTAAAGAATCCCAGGGTGGCCGTGATCGGTCCTGCAGGTGAATCCTTGATACCATTCGCCTCCATCCTCACGGATCACGGCAGGATGGCGGGAAGGACGGGTATGGGCGCTGTCATGGGGTCAAAAAACCTCAAGGCTATCGCGATTAAAGGGACCGGAAAGGTGCCAGTAGCAGACCCTGAACGCTACGCGGTAGCAAGGTCGAACGCCAACCATGAGCTAAAAGCGGATCTATACTCGGAAATTTTGCATGAGCTTGGTTCAGCAGCTGCGGCTGATTATTGGGACTACTTGGCAGAGATGCCCAAACGCTATTTTCAGAATGGCGTGTATGAAAACGCGGCCAATATCTCAGGTTCATGCATTGCAGAAAATATTTTGGTGGGCACAAGCGCCTGTCATGCCTGTGTGATTGCCTGCGGCAGGGTTGTTCAGCTTGAGGATGGCCAAAAAAGGAAAGGTCCGGAATATGAGACCTTAGTTGGATTTGGTCCTAATCTATGGTATGACAACCCTGTGGGGATCACTAAGCTGGGTGAATTGTGTGACCGCTACGGGATGGACACTATCAGCACTAGCAATGTGATCGGGCTGGTGTTCAAGCTAAAGCAACTCGGCGTTATTTCTCAAGGGGAAGCCGGTAATCTATCACTTGAATGGGGTGATCCTGAGAGCATCGAGGCCTTGATACATCTGGCAGCACGGCGCGAAGGTCTAGGTGAATGGATTGCGAGAGGTTCCAGAAAATTAGCCAGGCATTTTGGGTGTGAGGAAGAAGCTGTCCAGGTAAATGGATTGGAAGTAGCCTATCACGATCCCCGCGGTTCGAGTGGGATGGGATTAGTCTATGCCACTTCTCCACGAGGCGCCTGTCACAACCAGTCCGATTATTTTTTGATCGATATGGGGCAGGTTTTAGCAGATCTTGGGATGGTTCCGACTGACCGGCAAGGTGGAGTTGAAAAAGCATGGAATGTTGCAGTTCATCAGGACTGGCGGACGGTTGCCAATGCTTTGGTCTTATGTATTTTTGCCAACGTACCAATCGAAACGGTTTTGGAATTGATCAATCCAGCCTGTGGTTTGGAATGGAAGGCAGCCGACTTATTGAGAAGTGGCGAACGCGCATGGAACCTTAAGCGTGTTATCAATAACCGCCTGGGGTTGACTCGGAAGAACGACAAACTACCCAAGGCTTTTTTAGAACCGTATGTAGATCATCCTGCCGGCGCTGATGGGTTTGTTCCTGATATCGAAGGCATGCTGGAAGCATATTATCGGGTGCGTGGATGGGACGCTCAGACAGGTTATCCTACCAAGGAAAAGCTGGAGTCGCTGGGCTTGGAGTGGCTGGTGGAGGATTTATGGTAAAACTGTTCACTGTCAAAGAAATGCAAGCTTTAGAGAAGGAAGCCAATAGTGGGGGTTTATCCTATGAAATGATGATGGAAAATGCAGGTAAAGGGTTAGCAGAAGAAATCGAAATTGCGTATAGTCATCTTGAAAATAGAAGAATAATAGCATTGGTCGGCTCCGGAAATAATGGTGGTGATGCACTCGTTGCTTTATCCTATTTATCCCTGACAAAGTGGGATACTTGCGCGTATATCGTCCGAGAACGCGCGGGAGATGACCCTCTAGTCAAGACGGTGCTGAAAAATGGGGGACAGGTGATCAATATTGAAGATGACCATAAATATACGCGTTTGGGAGAATTATTAAAGACAAGCTCAGTATTGATCGATGGTGTATTCGGTACCGGGATTAAATTACCGCTGAAAGTGGAAATAGCAGAACTCTTATCTTTTATAAATGAGATGATTCAGGATCAGACAGAAAAGATCCATGTGGTAGCTGTAGATTGTCCTTCCGGTGTGGACTGTGACACTGGAGAAGCAGACGACTCGACAATTCCGGCGGAAATCACAGTCACCATGGCAGGCATCAAAAGTGGTCTCATCAGGTTCCCTGCTGCCAAATTGTCGGGCGAACTACGGATTGCCAGCATTGGGCCGATTGAGGATTTGAAGGCATACAAAAACAATCCCAAATATATACTTACTCATGAAATCGTAAGGAATTATTTACCCGAAAGAGGCATCGATGCCCATAAGGGCACGTTTGGGACCGCGTTTATTATCGCGGGATCGGTAAATTACACTGGTGCAGCGCTTTTGGCAGGCTTAGCAGCTTACAGGGTGGGAGCCGGTTTGGTGACCATGGCTGTACCTGCCCCTTTGCATGAAGCCCTATCAGGTCATCTACCTGAGTCAATCTGGATTTTATTACCCCATGAAATGGGGGTCATTTCCGCAGATGCAGTTCGTGTGGTCCGGCAAAATATTAGCCGTGCGACTGCGATCCTGGTAGGCCCAGGTTTCGGGCTTGAAGATGCTACGATGGAATTTATTGCCAGGCTTTTTACGGAAGGCAGCTCAAAAGATCAAGGAGAAATGGGCTTTCTACAAGGTGAAGCCAAAAGGACCATGGGGGGGTTATCACAAATACCGATCATTATGGATGCGGACGGTCTAAAGCTGATGTCAAAAATAAAGGATTGGCATGAATTACTTCTTAGCCCAGCGGTATTGACACCCCATCCGGGTGAAATGTCAGTATTAACTGGATTGCCTATTGAAGAAATTCAGGAGAAACGCTTGGAGATTGCAGAAAAATACTCTAATATTTGGGGTCATGTTGTTGTGCTGAAAGGAGCATTCACCATCATTGCGTCACCTGATGGGCAGATAGCCGTGGTCCCAGTCGCGACACCTGCGTTAGCCCGGGCTGGGACAGGTGATGTGTTGGCAGGATTGATTGTTGGATTACGCGCTCAGGGTGTCAATGCGTTTGAGGCTGCCTGCGCTGGTGCCTGGATCCATGCCAACGCCGGTGTCTTGGCCGCAAAACGCCTGGGAAACACTGCTTCCGTTATCGCCAGTGATGTGCTGAATGCGGTTCCCCAAGTCATCAGTGATTTATAGAACCAAATAATATTTGAATCAAAAAGAACCCATTTCAACCGAAATGGGTTCTTTTATTATCCTGGATAATCCTAACCTTCTACAGTTACATCAGAAGATTCGTTTGAGCCTGAAATTTCTTTAGGGGGCGTAGCGCTACCACCCTTTTTCATCAATCCGGCGGCCTTTTCCTGAGTTAATTTGGCCAACTCATCTGCTCGGGCTCTAGCATCCGTTGCAGCTGCCTCTGCTTTTACACGCGCTGCATCAGCTGCTTCTACAGCCTTATCTTTTAGTTCAATGCTTCGATCTCGAATGATCGTCCTGGTCTCTTCACCAGATTGGGGAGCAAGCAATAATGCAATAATTGAGCCCACCATCCCACCGATAATAAAACCGGCAAGGAATGCACCAAAATCACCATCTCGTTCAGACATAGTTGTTTTCTCCTTTCAAAGTTCTCTATTTTTTCCCTGTCATTTTTAACAGCTCTAAAAGCCGTTGTAAGACCGCCATCAGCTCATTCAATTTTATAACCGGCTCGACAAGGTTGTCACTTAAGAATTTAGTAGTGCCACGTAAATTGCTCACAGTTTCATTTGTAGAATCCAGGATCGGCTTTACCTCATTTTCAATAAGGTTGGTCAGACGCGCAATTTGTATGATCAATATGATCAGTGCCAGGCCGATAAATAAGGATTCAATCGCCAATAAGATTATAGCGATATCTCGAAGTCGGGCAACTGTTTCATACGAGGTGAGGTTTGGATTGATGAGAAAAATGAAGCCGGTGATGAGCAATCCCAGAATTATGACACCAACAAAAATAATCCCGGCAATCGTAAGGCGCCGCTTACGAAGTTCTTCTGGGGTTAATTCCTGTTCGATTGTAGCTTGCTGTGGCTCTTCTGTCCCGGTGTCCATCGCGAAATATTATACCATAACGATTAATGAGACTAAGTATTGTTGTAAATGAAAATTAATCCTTGATTAAGAGGAAAATAAATAACAATTGCGATTTTACTTGACAATTGATACATCAATCGTATAATTATTGTTAGAAACGGAAGCATATTTTCTCCATTATGTATGAAATAGACAATATTGATATAAATATAATTAATTTGTTGATGGAGGATGGTCGGATGCCAGCATCCGAGATGTCCCGCCGGATTGGTGGCATTTCTGAACGGGTCATACGGTACCGGATTGAGCGCATCGTAAATGAGGGGTATATCCAGATCAGCGCTATCAACAATCCGAAATTATTAGGTTATATGGTTACAGCTGACGTATTCCTTGAAGTGGAGTCTAATTCCATACTCGATGTTGCGAAAAAAGCATCAGAATATGATTGCGTCACTTATGTCGCATGCTCAATTGGTGATAACGATATCAGCATCCAGGTTGTCGGTCACGATACGAATGAAGTCTACCAATTTGTGACTGATGTAATCGGAAAAATCCCCGGGGTACGCAAAACTACT
>JBGOYO010000001.1:0-29298 GCA_041479715.1 Anaerolineae bacterium | reverse complement strand
CTTCCAAACGATATCCCGCCTGCTGCAATGCAGCAAATTCATCGGGAGTAAGAAGTGCCAGTGCGTACCCCTGGGCTTGATCGACTTCAAGGATATCGTAACGTGCGGCGAGCTGATTGAGATCATCATGGCTGGTGAAATAGAGCCTGGCAACGACCGGTTGGGGGGGAGTTTGGGCCGTTTGCTGCGCAACGGGGGAAGCCACCGCCGAGGCAGCACTTACACTCGAAACCAAACCCATGAGCATGGAAATGAGCACGATTATCGAAAACAGGTTCCTTTTCATATTCTCCTCTTTGTTCCCTGCCCCTCATGACCGGAAGGGTATGAAGGGCAGAGTTGTGTGGATGGAAAAAATCTAGTTAATGCTTCTGGGATATAGGTATAAAAGTACTGTACCAGAAGGTGTCTGTGTGGAGCGAAACAACATGCCCGCTTGAGCTGCCGTGGGAGATAATGTTCAAGGTTGTATTGTTTGAGTCTCCCATGGAAATATCCAACGGTACATGGACGGTGATGGCGACCGTGACGCTTGCGCCAATATTGATCGGACCAACCTGCGCAGGGGCATCGACAGGCCAACCACCGGGAACAACGTGGATGTCATAGCTGTCAGCGATATTACCCGTGTTGGTGATCACGACCGAGAATTGAACCGTGGTATCCCGCCCATGGGCAACCAGGGTATCAGCGACCGGGACAACCTCAAAACTGTACACGGTTGTTACCGAGGTGGTCAGCATGGACGAAGCTGTAGCGGAATTATTCCCTTGCGAAGTTGCCTGAATGGTGGCCGTATCAAAATCCCCAGGCACTGCATCGAGAGGTACATCAACGAGGACGCTGATATCCGTTGAAGCTCCAGGCTGCAATGGACCAACTGAAGCGGGCAAGGTTACCGTCCACAAGCTGGTGGAATTAAGATCAAACGTATCGGCAGTATTGCCGTTATTGGTGAGATGCAGGACGTAAGCGACTTGCCCGCCTGGATCACCTGAGCCCTCGGCGGTGGGAGGTGTTAGTGCAAGAGCATAGAAATTTGCCGTGGTGGTCAGGTTTGAAACAGCGCTGATCCCCGGGTCAAATTGAGAAGTGGCGGTGACTGCAGCGGTATTCGATTCACCGTTATTGGCATCTGGAGGGACAGTCACCGATACATCAAAGTTTTCGGTACCAGCTGGGGCGATGGGGCCAATGGTCAGGGGGGCATCGAATACCCAGGCACTGTCAACGGAAATGGCGTAGGTATCACTGTTCTGACCGATATTGGTGATCTGCAGGTGGTAGGTAACCGTAGTTCCAGGGTCACCCTGGGTGGTGGCTGTTTCGGGGGAAAGCACTACCCCGTAAGATGGGGTGGTAATGTCCAGGAAAATAGCGGTAAAGGGACCCCAAACATTATTTTGGTTCTTCCCATGCACGAGGATATAATGCTGGCCCGCCAGCAGATCGGCTGTATCTACAATGCCTTCCACGTTTTCGGTAGTGCCACCCCAGGCACCATCAGAGGGTGACAAAGCGATCCCGGTCCCGTCTGTGCCCGGTGCATCAATAAAATACTCTGCCGCGCTGATCGGAACCAACGGGTCACTTTGATAGCGCTGATCCACTACCGTACCGGTGAGATTCACCGGCAATCCAGCAGGAACAGAGCTCGGATCGACGGCCAGGTTTTGTGTATCCGGACCATAGGAAGTGATATAGGGCGTTGCGGCGATCTTGTTGGCATACACCAAGGAGGGACCCATCTCACCCCAGAAATTGCGCGGCATCCCACCGGTGCCATCAATGCAGCCATAATTGGGGAAAAAGTCACCGCAAGAACCATAGTTTGGGCCGATTTCATAGGTAAAAGCTGCAACTCCAAGATGGCCGTAGATCCAATCATCAGAAGTTCCATCGGTAGGATAGCCGACATAACCAGTAGGAACTAATGTACCTGAGATATCAGCCAATTTACGGCCTATCGTTTTTAATTGGGCATTATTGGGTGCGGCTCCAGGTGCAAACCCGAACGGCCACAACACGTCATCGGCGTAAGCATGTAAGGTGATAAACATTCCGGAGGCATTATCGGGTGAAATGACAATTTGATCGTCACCATTATTGCCGTTCCAATCCTGGAAAATTGTCGCGGCGAAGGTCTGGAAGGCAGTGGTCTCTGGCTCGGATGACGGGCTGGGTCCACGATAAGTTTCATCACATGGATAAGGACTTGAACCTCCGCCCAAGCTCCAATAAAAATTGCTATTGCGGTTTTGATCCGTACCCCAGCTGTTCGGGTCAGAACATCCATTGGCGTTATCCACGTTTTTACGCCAATAAGCATTGATATCAGCCTCATTAATCACCCTTCCATCCGGGTTGAAGCTCACCATAATATAAGCGACATGGTGGTTTATCAACCAGGTGACGTCCGGGTCGATGCCATAGCCTCCATGACCCAGATAGCCAGAGGTCATGTATTTAATATAACGGATCGCCATTTCGGGCGTGGCGACCTCACGGGCGTGAATATTGGCAACCATAAAGAAGGTGGGTTTGGCGGCAATATCGCCATATTGGGGGTCTTCATTGGTGAGACGCATAACCCACATATCGCGGTGATAGCCACCCTGAGTGGCAAGCCAGGCATCCCCGGTATCGAGAAGCTCGGTAATACCAGGGTAGGCGGCCGTAGTGTCTTGGAGAAAATTCACCATGTATAGATTATTCGAGTTAAAGTTGAAATTGTCGAAATAGTAAAAACGAGGGTCGAGAGCAGCCGTGGGGGCCTGAAGCTGAGCAGTTTTTTCTGCGTCGATCTCATACCTATACCCAAGAGATTGAAGCCACTCAAGCTGAGTTGGACCAAGGGCGGTAATAACATAGCCTGGTCCCTCGCCCAAGCTGTTTTGCGGGTGAACTTCCCAGATATCCAGCCTTCCAGCTACCGCATTCAACTGTTCCTGGTTGTTGTAATACAGCCGGATCACCACTTTTTGAGTCTGGTTCACACCCACAGAGCTCGTTGTCCAAAACTGGTTTGAAGCCTGGGCTGATTGGTTATTATCAAATAATAAAGCACCGACCATGACCAAGGTTCCTACAATGAAGGCTAGAACAATTAATCGGGTTCTGTTTGACATATGACATTCTCCATTTGATATTGAGCCATTGATTAGAATTATTGTTTACTACGGGATCTTAATCCTCAACATAGGGTACGAAATCAGTACGTGCTACCCCCTGCTGGATGGCTTTGAGCGCAACAGCCCGGGCCACGGCGCGATGGACGTTTTTGTCCAGCGGGTTCGGCACAAGCTCGTCTGGGGGTGTTTGATCGGCGATGGCTGACGCGGCAGCCAGATACATCTCGTGGGTGATCGAGGTGGCATAAGAATCGACTGCCCCGCGCAAAATACCCGGGAAACCAAGGACATTATTCACCGATTTTCCATCGGCAGCAAATGCAGCGCCAGCCTTGATGGCTATTTCAGGGTCAATCTCGGGGTTGGGATTGGATAGAGCCAGGATAACCTGCCCTTTGCGAACCATTTCAGGTTTAATAAGACCGGCTGCACCCGTGGTCGCAACAACCACATCGCATTCCTGCATAATCTCAGCGAGCGTTGAGCGCTTTCCACCCGAGCGCTCGAAAAATAAGAGGGCAGCCTCTGATAAATCAGCTCCCAGGACTGGATTACCGGTAAGCTTCATGAGCATGCGACCGATGGCATTGCCAGCCGCACCCAACCCGATCTGACCAATAAGGGCTTTTTCGAGCTGGAGACCAGTGATCCGGCTGGCCGAGGTGAGGGCTGCAGTGGTTACTACAGCCGTGCCATGTTGGTCATCGTGCATCACGGGGATATCCAGGCTGGATTGGAGACGTTCTTCGATTTCGAAACAACGCGGGGCTGAGATATCCTCCAGCTGAATAGCGGAAAATGTGGGGGCAATTGTCTCGACGGTACGGATGATCCGCTCGGGATCCTTGCTGTTGAGCAGGATGGGGACGCCGGACAACCCGACCAAGGTTTCCATTAGCATGGCTTTGCCTTCCATCACCGGCATGCCTGCCACCGGACCGATATCCCCGAGACCCAGGACAGCCGTGCCATCCGTGACAATGGCCACCAGATGGCAGATGGCGGTATATTGGCGGGCGAGCGATGGGTCTTTGGCAATCATCAGGCAGACTTCAGCCACACCGGGGGTGTAAACCCGGCGTAGAATGGAAAGACTATCCACTGCAAGGCGGCTACGAATGGCAATCTTGCCTTTTTGGTGCAGCTCCAATACTTCGTCGCGGACGGCGAGGATATGCGTACCGGGGTTTGCTGAAATAACCTGCAGAACGCGGTCCATGTGAGCCTTGTCCTGGGTGTAGATGGTGATGTCGCGCAGGGTGTAACGGGAAGTTTCCTGGATGAGGCGGACTTCACCTACGTCACCGCCCGCGTCTGCAACCGCGACGAGAAGGCGCCCCAAGGTACCCAATTGTTGTTCATTACGCACGCGGATGGTGCGCATGAATTTTTCAGCCGATTCCATTGATATTAACCGGTGCAGATGGACTAGCTATTTTGATTCCACAACTTGAATTCTTTCAGGATGGAGCCTCCAATGAATTCACGCAGAATAGAGTTATCGGGGATGAGGTCGGATGAAACGGGCAGGAACCATTCGAGCAGGGCCAGCATGCGCTTGGCTTCGATAAATTCACGCGTGCCAAATGGGACCTGCCGAAGTAAAGGCTCGGCATAAGGCTTTAGGGCGGAGAGCTCATAGGCTAATGCAGAATTGAACATAATATCCGCATTTTCCTGGTAGGGAAAGATATAGCGTTTTTCACCGCGTTGGACGGATTCCCAACGTTGGATGGTCTCGCGAGCGGTATAACCACGTTCACGAGCATCCCTGACGATACGACGCACCAGACGGGTGTCGGTTGTAGAGATGCGGTTATGCCGGTCGAGGTTGAGCTGGGTGAGGGCGGAAGCGTAGATGCGGAAGGTCTGTTCGATGGGGAAATCTGGGAGCAAGTCGGGGTTAAGACCGTGGATGCCCTCGAGGATGATCAGCTGACCGGATTGAAGCTGGACAAGATCACCCGGCTCCTGCCGCCCCGTTTTGAAGACATAGTGGGGCATGCGGACGGCTTCACCAGCGACGAGACGCCGTAAATCCTGGGCGAGACGGTGGGTATCAACCGCACCCAGGGCTTCGAAATCAGGCTGACCTTCTTCATCCTTAGGAGTATCTTCACGGTCAACGAAATAGTTGTCCATCTCCAACGGAAATGGCGAGAGACCTTGAGAAAGCAATTGTATGGTCAGGCGCTTGGAGAGAATGGTTTTCCCACTGGAGGAAGGACCTGCGATGAGGATAATGCGTACGGTCTTACTTGGATCGGAGAGATTGATGCGGGCAGTGATCTGTTCAGCGATGTCGGCGACGTGCTCCTCATGCAGGGCTTCGGATACCAGGATGATCTCATGAATTCTCCCGGCAAGGATGGCATCATTGAGCGCACCCACACTGGCAATCCCCAGCCGGTCCAACCACTGCCCATAACGCCGGAAAGTGGCGAGCAGCTTGGGATAATTGGGCATGGGTTGCAGCTGGGTGGGAAGATTGCGGCGGGGAAAATTAATGGTAAAACCGCCATTGGTGGGAATGAGGTTAAACCATTTGAGGTAGCCTGTGGACGGCACCATGTAGCCATGGTGATAATCCTGGTGGTCGCCCAGGCGGTAGAGGGTGAGGTAATCCTTCTGGCGGTATGCAAGCAGGCGTACTTTATCGGTGTAGCCTTTGGCTTCAAAATAAGCGACCGCCTCGACAAGGGGGACTTCACGCTTGGTGAAGGGCAAGTCTTCAACGACGATGGAACGCATATGTGTGGTCAAACCGAGCAGCTCATCATCGGTGAAGGGAGCATGATCGGTGACTTCGCAATAATAACCGCCGGAAGAAACGGAATGGTCGATGGTCAGGGTAGCGTCGGGATATTGCTCTTCGAAGGCAGCTTCTAGGAGGAAAGTGAGCGAACGGCGATAGATGAGCATGCCATCGGGATCTTCCATTGAGATGGGGATGACCTTGGCATCGATATGGATGGGGAAGGTAAGCTCACGCAGCTCACCATTGATAATGGCTCCAACCAGGGGAGCAGAATCGGGAGTTTCGAGCAAGGAAAGGAAATTCCCCACCGGAGATCCGCGTAGACCACAAATAACCCGCCCATCTGGTAGGTGAATCTCGACGGTTGGGCGGGGGGTAACGAATTCGAATTCTGTGGGGTTAGAGATATTCATGAAACCTGAAACCGGTAAAGGAATCTGGTGGTTATTGTAACATTAACTCCAGCTAAGATACATTAGGAGTTCACAATAAGGGATGTATCTAATTCCACATCTTTTAGCAATCTGTGGATATAAAAAAAGAAGCCCAGCTTGTATAACAAACCGGGCTCCTTCTGTTCGATTATTTATCCAGGGTTGCCACCCCGCAGCAGAGGACCAATTCCTTGGCAGCCTTGACTTCGTCAAGCCGTCCAACGGGGGTATTATGGGGAGCATCCTTGAGCAGCGATGGATCACGGTGGGCTTCGTCGGCGATTTTAAGCAGCGCATCGGCAAAGGCATCCAGGGTTTCCTTACTCTCCGATTCGGTTGGTTCCACCATCAAAGCTTCGTGCACGATGAGCGGGAAGTAGTTGGTGGGTGGATGAAAGTTGTAATCCATCAGGCGTTTCGAGATATCCAGCGCATGCACCTCGGGGGCGTCAGGCCACTGGCCCTCGACGACGAATTCATGCATACAGGTGCGGTCATAGGGCAGGTGGTAGGTGCCTTTGATCAGCGCAAGCAGATAGTTGGCATTGAGTACCGCATGCTCGGCGATCGCCCGCAATCCGGTATCCCCATGCATGCTGATGTAGGTATACGCGCGTACAAGCATGCCGAAATGCCCGTGGAACGACTTCATCCGACCAATGGACTTCGATGGGGTGATAAAACCATACAGGGGAGGCATTTCTTCATCGCCCTCTTCGATGATCCCAACTACCGGGGATGGTAAGAAATCGACCAGATGGGAAGCCACTCCCACAGGACCCGAACCCGGACCACCGCCACCATGAGGGGTGGAGAAGGTCTTGTGCAGGTTGAAATGCATCACATCGAAGCCGACATTCCCGGGACGGACGATGCCGAGCAGGGCATTCAGATTGGCACCATCACCGTAAACCAGTCCGCCTGCGGCATGAACCAGCCGGACAACCTCTTCCACGTGTTCATCGAAGAGACCGAGGGTGTTGGGATTGGTCAGCATCAAGCCGGCCAGCGTGTCATCGCATTCCCGGCGGAGGGCGTCCAGGTCGACATTGCCGCGCGGATCAGACTTGAGCTCGACGATACGCATCCCGCTCATGGCGGAGGTGGCAGGGTTGGTGCCGTGGGCAGAGTCAGGGATGAGGATTTTATCGCGTTGGGTATTGTTATGAGAGCGGTGGAAGGCACGGATGATCAGCACACCGGTCAGCTCACCATGGGCTCCAGCGGCAGGCTGCAATGTGACCCCGCCGAAGCCGCCGATTTCCATCAACCATTCCTGAAGGGTGTACATCAAAGCCAGGTTCCCCTGGACGGTCTCGATGGGTTGGAGGGGGTGGGTGAAAGCAAAACCAGGATAACGGGCAGTATCTTCATTCACTTTAGGGTTGTATTTCATGGTGCAAGAACCTAAAGGGTAGAAGCCGGTATCGATGCTGTAATTGAGCTGTGAGAGGCGGGTGTAATGGCGGATAACATCCAGCTCGGAAAGCTCGGGCAAGGGCAGATCTTCACGCACCAATCCATCCGGCAAAGCTGCAAAGGGCACGTCGGGCAGGGGGAAGGTGATTCCCTGGCGGCCAGCAACAGAAATATCGCATAATTGGGGCTCACCCATCTGACACCTCCGATAATATTTGAGCCAATTGATCAATGTCCTGGCGGGAGTTCATCTCAGTCACTGCGATGAGCATATGTTGGTCGAGGTTGGGATAATCCTGGCTCAGGTCGTAACCGCCGAGGATGTTATGGTCGAGCAGCAAATCGTTAATCTCAGAAACCGAAGCTGGGGCTTGGATTACAAACTCATTGAAAAAAGGAGAGGCCGACCAGAGTGAATACCCGGGAATCTTCCTTATCTCACTGGCAGCATAATGAGCTTTATGATAGCAAAGCTCGGCGACTTGACGCAGTCCATTTTTACCCAACAAGCTCATATAAACGGTGGAGGCGAGGGCGATCAAACCCTGGTTGGTGCAAATATTCGAGGTGGCTTTTTCGCGGCGGATGTGTTGCTCACGGGCGGTGAGGGTGAGGACGTATGCTCTCTGACCGCGGTTATCCACCGTCTCCCCGGCCAAACGTCCGGCCATCTTACGGACGTACTCCTTGCGGGTGGCGAACAACCCCAGGTAGGGACCACCAAAGGAGAGCGGAATGCCAAGCGGTTGACCTTCGCCGGTGACGATATCAGCACCCATATACCCCGGGGCTTTTAACATCCCCAGGGCGATAGGGTTCACCGATACCGCCAGCAGAGCCCCTATGGCATGAGCAGATTCAGCTAACTTCGTATAGTCATAGATGCAGCCGAAAAAGTCGGGATATTGAACGACAACGAGAGCTGTATCGTTGTCGATGAGGGGGATCAAGGTGTTGGGATCAGCGTGTAGGTCTGCATCCGGACCATCACCCACCAGCACCACTGGTGAACCTTCGGCATAGGTGCGGACGGTCTGGCGGTACTGGGGATTGAGAGCAGGTGACAGGATAATCTTGGTGCGCTTGCCGCGGAAGTTGGCATAAGCCATATTAACGGCTTCAGCGACAGCAGTGGCGCCATCATAATGGGAGGCATTACAGACTTCCATGCCGGTGAGGGCAGCCACATTGCTCTGATACTCGAAGATAGCCTGGAGGGTGCCCTGGGAGAGCTCAGGCTGATAGGGGGTATATGCGGTTAGAAATTCACCGCGCCGGATGATGGCATCCACAGCAGCAGGAATGTAATGGTAATAAGCTCCGGCACCGAGGAAACACACCAATTCGTGCACACTCTCATTAGCCTGGGCAATTTGTTGCAGCTCAGCGGTGACTTCCATTTCGGTGAGTGCCGGTGGCAAGTCAAGGGTGGGGAAACGGTATTTCGCCGGGACATCTAAAAATAGATCCTCCAGCTTTTCAATGCCGACAGTGCGCAGCATAGCTGCCCTGTCTGCATCTGTATGGGGAATGTACATAGAAACTCCTATTGTCCTTCCTGGATCAATTTTTCATAAGTAGGAGCATCCAGCATGGCATCAAGCTCAGCCGGGTTTTCCAGCTCGATTTTAACAATCCAGGCTGTTCCATAGGGATCGCTATTGATCAGCTCGGGAGTACCGGCAAGCGACTCGTTCACGCTGAGAACTTTACCGCTCACGGGTGCGTACACGTCAGCTGCTGCTTTCACCGATTCTACGGTTGCGATCGTATCACCTTTTTTAACGATGTCACCCTCGCCGACGATGACCTCGGCGAAGACGATATCTGAAAGTTGGTTCTGGGCATAATCGGAAATGCCGACGGTGCCCGTTTTTCCATCCAAACTGATCCACTCGTTGCTTTCGGAATACTTAAGTTCGCTGGGAATATTCATCAGATGCCTCCATTGATAGGTTGTAGATAGATTTTAATACGAACTCTCAACTATACAAGACGGAATATTACACCGATAAAAATTAAAGGCGCACCTATGATAAGTGCGCCTCTGTCATTCATCTGAGAGATTAGCATTTGTAAGGAATTCTGGCTCCAAACGTTTGCCCCAACGGTTCCAACAAAACAAAATAGGTTGGCTTTTCAGAGTATCTTAGAAACAAAGTCCTTCTACGTGAGAGTTTCGCCTTTTGATTACGGGTTTGCCCCTTCGGTGCCTATTAAGTACAAGGTCTCTTCTTTGTTCCTGTCACCATGACCGGCTGATTCTACGTTTTACCTGACAAAACGTCAAGACCTGGTGAGCTCTCCACGGACCCAATCACCGATCAACCAATACTTGAAATCCTGGCCGCTGTTGGTCTGAACTGCACCGATAATGCCATAGACCAGCGCAGCTAATGGTATTAATGAAAGAACACAGGCGAGGGGAATGAGCACAAGTCCAACAAGGACCAGCGATAAAGCACCGGTGATCGCCCAAACCAAGCCAATCAGGAGGCCGCCACCGAGCCACCAGATGAGCTGGAAGACGAATGACTGCATCGACTGGTAGGCGACATAGTTGGAGCGGTTTTTATAGACCAGGTAAATTATCAGTGCGACAACAATCCCCAAAAAACCAGTGATCAGATTAAGCAGAATACTTAAGTGAGCCAGCATGGCCCAGGTGCGTTCATCTGACTCGGTGAGACGCTGAGGAACCGGTGCGGTGGTTTGCGGGGGTAATAAATTTTCGGGCGGGGTGGAGCTTTCTGAAGGTTGAATTTGATCCATTCGGGTTCTCCTTTCGAGATTGTATGTAACTATATACGGGAATACTCATAAAAGGTTACGGAGATATATTAAAGAGCTTCTCTATTAATTAACCGGTTTATTTAGATAATTTTTATCAGCAATATTGAGAGATCAGGACTTCATTTGACCTGTTTTATAAATATCTAGTCACCTGACAGTTTCAATTTAGAACAAATCAGATTGCCTAATCTTTCTGCACCAATTCGGATTTTCTCGGGAGGAACGGGACCAAAGCTGACTCTCATACAATTACTACCCTTTCCACCCCCTTCGGTGAAGAACCCTTCACCAGCAATAAAAGCAACTTTTACATCCGGGTTTGAGGTAGATTCGGTTAAAAGTTCAGTAGTGTTGATGTTACCCGGAAGCTCTACCCATGTGAACAGACCACCATCTGGGAATGTCCTTTTGGTCCCTTTAGGGAAAAACTTATCGATACACTCGATCATGGTATCTCTTCTTTCACGATAAAGGTCGCAAATCATTTTGAGATGAGCCGGATAATAACCCCTTTTAAAGAATTCAGCACAGATTACTTGAGAGAACGTCGAGGTATGTGAATTAGTCGCTGATTTAGCATAAATCAGCTTTTCAGTTACTTCATCATTGGCCAATAAATAACCTAGCCTTGTACCTGGGGAAAATATTTTTGAAAAACTGTTTGCCAAAATTGTATGCCCAGTCCTATCAAACGCTTTGATAGGAAGCAGGTCTGTTCCGCTATAGCGGATATCGCGGTAAGGATCATCCTCCAAAATGATGATATCGTATTTACTTCCAAGCTCGGCGATTCGCTGTCTTCTATCCTGTGGCAAAGTCCTCCCCGTCGGATTCTGAAATGTTGGAATAATATAAACCATTTTAGGTTTGAATTGTTTAATTTTGGCTTCCAGGTCCTCGGGCACCATCCCGCTGTCATCTGTTTCTACAGCGATACATTTAGCCTCGAACATATCAAAAATTTCAACTGAATGGACAAATGTTGGAGATTCTACGAGAATAATATCACCGGGATTAATAAACACCTGGCACAGCAGATTCATGGCTTCAAGACCTCCGTTGATAATCATTACATTATCAACTTTTCCTTTCACACCCTTAGGTGCCAGTAACTCTTTAAGTACTACTTCACGAAGGTCTGGAACTCCCATGATACCGTCATATTGCAATGCTTCTATTCCTCTCTTATCAGTTCTCATGATCTCGTTGGTAATTTCACGGACAATGTCAACCGGTAGGGCTTCATTTGCAGGAGCACCACCTCCAAATGAGATGGTACCTGGGTCAACTAAGGCTGAAAACAATTTTTTTATAACAATTGCTGAATTTTCCATAGTAGTCATTCGTCGAGCAAACTTTGACATAATAACACTCCTCTTACAATGTTTTCAATACCTCTTGAGTTTTTGGTATCCAGAGTTTTTTCAGCAAGATTACTTATTGCATCAATTCCAAGCTATTACCTCGCTGAAAATATTGTTCACACCATCCAAATAATTTGGGAATTATTATATAAAGAATTTATATCCTTTAGCCAGATTAGTATAGTCCTTTATATTCATATTATGAAAGTATATATTTCACTTATTAATTGATGGTGAACCATCATTTTGCACAGATCCAAGGTGCATGTACAGCCTGAAAAAGCCATAAAAAATCTAGTTCGTTTGGATTCTTCGTCTGGTCAGGGTAAGATGGCAAAGACCCGCGCCGGAAAGCCGGAACCGTTTTTAGGCTTCGGGAAAGCTGCTACTACCAGTGCCCCAAATTCCGGCACTTGATCCAAATTAGCCAGGAGTTCGATCTGGTAATGGTCGGTGGCAAGAATATAAGTTTCCATCGAATAATCACCTTTTGAACAATCTACCCCGGGACCGGTGTCGGTAGTCTCGTGTCCTGATGCCGTAATTTTGCGTTCTTCGTAAAGGTATTTGAGCACTTCCATACTCCAACCAGGAAAATGCTTTACCCCCCGAGTGTCCTCGTTCTGCATCGCAGTATCGTCGGGCCAGCGTTTAAACCAATCCGTGCGCAGGGCTACGAAGCAGCCAAAGGGAATTGATCCATGTGCCTCTTCCCAGGCTTTTACTTCTTTCATCGAAACACAGTAATCAGGGTTCTTTTCCACTTGTTTGTGGATGTCCAACACTACCAAAGGTAGGATCATTTCTTTGATATCAATCTGGTCTAAAGTGCGCGTGCCTTTAATAAAATGGGCTGGAGGATCTACATGTGTTCCCCATTGGCCTACATGGGCATACAGGTGAACGTAAAACCCTGCACCCCGGGTTCCGACGCCCTCATCGTAATAATATAGTGTTTCACGCTGTTCGTTGGGGAAACCCGGCCAGTGGGGAATCCCTGGCCCGAAAGCATGAGTCAAGTCGACCCAATTGCGTGAGCTAATAAACTCAAAGACCTCAGACAGACTCAGTTCTTTTTTTGCATTCATAGCACGGGACCTCTCATCCTAGTTATTAATTGCCGCGAATTTTCGCTAACAAAAACATGGAGGTTAGCGAAAATTCGCGGATAAAAAACCTACTGGATGATACAGATTATGGCGCCGGCACTTTCTTTGGTGTCAACTCCGCTGCCAAGGTGTACTGACCATCTTTAATTGCAATGATCCAAACGCTCTTCTGTGGTACGCGTATACCCGGAGCGTAAGTGATCGTGCCGGTTACACCTACAAAACCATTGGTTGCCGCAAGCGCGTCCCGAATTGAAGCTCCGTTGGTTGAGTTAGCGCGCTTGATAGCATCCACCATCAGATAAACTGCATCATAACCCAGGGCATCAAAGGCAGTTTCGGGAGCGGTGCCATACTCTTTGATATAAGCTGCGATGAAGGCTTTCATTTTATCACTGCCTTTGTCGGCGCTCACGAATGCATGGGTTGTAAAGTAGACGTTCTCGGCGGCTTGACCAGCAATACTCACCAGCTGGGGGCCGTCATAACCGTCACCACCCACCATAGGTAATGTAATGCCAGCATCACGGATCTGCTTGGCGACAGCACCAGCATCTGAAGGCTGCAGTGCAGCAACGTACATGCAATCTGGTTGCGGGGTAAATGCTTTTAAGCGGGTAATCTGGGCAGAAAAATCGGTATCCCCTTGTGAGTATTGGTCTTGGAGCACAACCGTGCCACCGAGCTCGGTAAAGCGTTCCTGCCAATACTTCGCCAGCAGTGTGGTATATTCTGTGCCCTTATCCCATAACAGCCATGCTGTTTTACAGTTCAATGTACCATACATGAACTCCGCACCAGCGGCAGCCTGGACGTTATCGCCGAACGGTTCCAAGAACATATAGTCGCCGATCTGATCGGGTAGTTTGGGGCTAGTGGCGCCTGCCGTCACATATGGCACACCGGCTTTCTGTGCAATTGGGCCGATTGCCAGGGCTGAATCGGAGTCTGTGTTACCGACGATTGCTACCACTTTATCAGTAGAAATCAGTTGGGTAGCAATGTTGCCGTTGGTGGCCGAATCAGTTTTTCCATCGAGAAGAATGTATTCAATCTGTTTTCCAAGCACTCCACCTGCAGCGTTGATCTCTTTGACTGCCAGCTGCGAGCCTCTCGATGCAGGCACGTCGATTGAGGCCATAGCGCCGGTTAGGTTGTAAGTACCACCGATTTTGATTGTTGTTTTAGACGCAGCACAACCGGCTAATAGGACAGCGATAAGGGCGAACGCAATTATTTTGGCTTTCATGATGATCCTCCTATACACTACATGAAACTAATTTGAATTTCCTTGATAAAAGTACTTCTCGGTTCGTCAAGCTAATTTGATCCAGGTCACCTCCTTGCTTGATCGTTCTTTAACGGTGACTTATTAAAGAGGTGCATAAAATCGATTTCCCTATCGCCCATCAGCCCCTTGCGCCGGAAGATGACGATCAAGATGAAAAAGATTGCCAGGATAATCTGGCTCAACCCATAAAGGGGTGGAATTATGATAGACCCCAAATGGACCCCTACCTCAGCATTACGAAGGATTTCTGAAAGTAGCGTAACTAACGTGGCTCCCAGGATCGAGCCGCTGATACTACCCATCCCTCCGACAACCAGCATAATAATGATATTGAAGGTCAAGGTGAAGTAAAATGTTGCTGGGGAAAATGAAGTCAGGAAGTGAGCGTATAAACCACCGGCTATAGAGGTTAAGAACGCACTAATCACGAATGCCAGTTGTCGGGATCGTAGGATGTTTACACCTACGGCTTGGGCTGCAATAGGGTCTTCACGCACCGACAAAAGAGCCCTGCCGTAAGGTGAGCGCACTACTCGCCATACAACATAAATTGTGATTAGTATCCAAATATACACCCACCAAAGGGTCGTGTATTGGATTACACCTGAAAACGTCCTGGCGCCGCGCGTGATCTGTTCCCAATTAATCAATACGATATGAACGATCACCAGGAACCCGAGCGTGGCGACGGAGACATAGTGGCCACTGAGACGCATCAACGGGAAGCTGATGAAGAATGCGATAGCTGAAGCGAGGATTCCTCCAATTAGGAGTGCCGGAAGAAAGGTGAGCTGCAAATGCGCTAGCCAACTAGGCAGGTCTGGCAGGTAGTCGGCTTTGGTATTCAATGCCAAAGTGAGCACGGAAGAAATATAAGCGCCAATTGCCATAAAACCCACATGACCCAGTGAAAATATTCCGGTAAATCCATTGGATAGGTTCAAACTGACAACCAAGATAATATTGATCCCAAGAAAGATGGCAACCCGCCCAATATAGGGATTAACGTTGGAGTAGCTGTTCATCCACAGGACGAAAAGGAACGAGGCTATCAATAACCCCACGAATGGCAAGGTTTTTGAGTTAAGGGGAGTCGACTTACTTTGTTTGTTCACACCTTTTCTCCACCCACCGATCCCAAGATTCCATTAGGTCGGATCAATAAAACGAGAATCAATAAAAGGAATACGAAGGCATCCCGGTAGCCGGATAGGGATGGAGGTAAGAAGCCGACGAGAAAAACCTCAGCAAAACCAAGCACGTATCCTCCCAACACGGCACCCCCCAGGCTGCCGAAACCGCCAATAACTGCTGCTACGAAGGCTTTCAGCATAGGAATGAATCCCATTAAGGGATCAATTTTACCCAGGCGTGCCGCCCAAAAGAAACCAGCTACCCCTGCCATCGCTGAGCCAATGGCAAATGCACTGACGATGACTCGGTCGATGTTGATCCCTGCCAATTGTGCAGCCATCAAATCTTCTGAAGTCGCACGCATGGATATCCCCAGTCGAGAACGCGTTACGAATAACAGGAGCAGGATGAAAAGCACTATGGTCACCCCGATTGTGATCAGGTTTGTATTGGATAGGCTGATCTGGCCCCAATGTTGTACGATATTGAAAAAAGGAGGGGTAACACTCCCAAAACTGCGGGCCACAGGGGAGAGGAACATAATGGCTATGTTTTCAATAATAATCGAAACTGCCAATGAAGTCAGCAGCATAATCACATCAGGTGCACCACGCACAGGCCTATATGCTATGCGTTCCATCAAGATTCCTAGGATGGTTGTGACCAGGATAGCGATCACGATCACCGGGATGATGCCGATTCCGGTACTCACCAGAAAGAAGGCGCTGTAACAGGCGACCATCATGAGATCGCCATGAGCAAAATTGATCAGGCGTAAGATGCCAAAGACCATCGCTAGGCCAATGGCTACCAGTGCATAAATGCTACCCAGGCTGATAGCGTTAATGGTTTGTTGTAACAGATAACTCAATGCAGTCACGTATACTACCCTCCTAAATAAGCTTTCTCAAGCGCCTGATTGCTTTTTAACTCCTGCGCCGATCCTTCCAAGATGATGTGTCCGGTTTCCATTACGTAACCTCGGTCAGCGATCTCCAGGGCCTTGTGTGCATTTTGTTCAACAAGCAAAACGGTTCCACCCTCCTGCTTTACCTTTTGGATGACTGAAAAGATTGTTTCCACCAAGATCGGGGCTAAACCTAGCGAAGGCTCGTCGAGCAGGAGTAGGCGTGGCCGGCTCATTAAGGCGCGTCCGATAACCACCATCTGTTGTTCACCACCGCTCAAAGTCCCTGATGACTGGTTAATCCGTTCTTTGAGCACCGGGAACAACAAAAAGACGTACTCCTGGTCGCTGGCTATAGCCGCTTGGTCTCGGCGCTGGCTAGCTCCCATGATAAGATTTTCACCTACACTCAGGCGACCGAAGATATGGCGCCCCTCAGGCGACTGCGAAATGCCCCTTTTTACGATCTCGTACGGAGAGAGGTGAGAGATGTTCTCGCCGAACCACGAAATCGTTCCCTGGCGCGGGTGCAGCAATCCAGATATTGTATGCAGACAGGTGGTCTTGCCTGCTCCATTAGATCCGATCAATGTTACCAGCTCACCTTCGTTTACTTGCAGACTGATTCCCTGCAAAGCGCAGATGTTGCGATAATAGACATAAATATTCTCGAGCTTAAGCATCTGCGCTGCCTCCAAGATATGCTTCAATGACCTTAGGCATACTGCGAACCTCAGCCGGTTCCCCCACCGCTATGGTTTTCCCATGGTTGATCACCTGGATGCGCTGGCATAGTCCCATGACCAGCCGCATATCATGGGCGACCAGGATGATCGTCAGGTGGTGCTGCTCATGGAGTTTGAGGATCAGCTCCAGTAATTCCTGGCTTTCGCTAGGGTTCATTCCTACCGTGGGCTCATCCAGCAAAAGCAACCTTGGACTGGTAGCCAGGGCACGGGCGATTTCCAAACGTCGCTGATCTCCATAGGAAAGGTTTCCGGCTGGTATGTCACTGTAGCGCTCTAATCCGAAGGAATGTAACAACTCCAGCGATTTAGCCTTTAGTTCCTTTTCGCTGTGTCGGAAATTTTTACTGCTCAGCAAGACACTGAGCGGATTTGTCTGGATGTGGAGCTGCTGTGCTACACGCACGTTTTCCAGCACGGATATAGAAAAAAATAGCCGAATGTTTTGAAAAGTGCGTGCGATTCCCGCGTAGGTTATTTTATCGGCCCCAAGGTGCGTAATTTCACGCTCCAAGAAGTAAATCTTGCCTCTTGTTGGGGGGAGTAAACCGGTGATTAGGTTGAAGAGCGTGGTCTTGCCTGCCCCGTTTGGTCCGATTACCCCCAGGATTTCTTCTTCGCTGGCCTGGAGATTAATATCATCCAATGCTCGCAAGCCGCGGAAATCCTTGGCCAATCCCTCGATCTTCAATAACGGTTTTGATATTTTGGGCTTGGTTGTCGATTCCATAATGGGTATATTATTCCAAGCCCTCTACTTTAGTATTATAAAAGAACTCCTCCGAAGGAAATACCTTACTTCGTACTTCTCCATGAAAAGTATTAAATGCTTCAATCATAGGCTCACGC
This sequence comes from Anaerolineae bacterium, assembly GCA_041479715.1. Classification (GTDB taxonomy): domain Bacteria; phylum Chloroflexota; class Anaerolineae; order Anaerolineales; family UBA4823; genus FEB-25. The sequence continues at coordinate 11,363 of JBGOYO010000001.1, read as the reverse complement.
AAGTTCGCATACTTCTTTACGAATTTTGGAGTGAAATTCGCATACATACCTAGCATGTCCTGCAAAATCAGGACCTGACAATCGCAATCGACACCCGCACCGATGCCCATCGTAGGGATATTGATTGAATTTGTAATATACTTACCAACAACGGAAGGAACGGCTTCTAAAACGATCATAAATGCACCGGCATCTTCAATTGCCTTTGCGGCAGCTACAAGCTTTTCTGCCGCATCACGGGACTTGCCCTGCACTTTGAATCCGCCCATCGCAGAAATGGTTTGAGGAGTCAGACCAATATGTCCCATCACAGGGATACCAGCCTTTACGATTGCACGGATGGTATCCGCCATTTCTAAGCCGCCTTCTAGTTTGATACAGTCACAACCCCCTTCTTTCATCATCCTGTTAGCGTTAGTTATAGCCTGTTCAATACTCACATTATAAGAACCAAAGGGCATATCGCCTATGACCAGAGTTTGAGGTGCTCCTTTGACTACCGCACGTATATGGTGAATCATGTCCTCCATTGTGACTGGAACAGTGCTTTCATAGCCCATCATCACCATACCGAGAGAATCGCCAACCAGAATTATATTGATATTGCTTTCGTTTACTATCGTAGCGGTAGTATAGTCATAACAGGTTACCATAGTATATTTCTCGTTGTTAACCCTACAATTTTTTGCGTCAATAACACTAATCTTCTTTTTCATATTTTATACTCCTTAGGGTGAAAGGATTTGCTTAGCCACAAAATAGGGCTGACACAAGGTGTATGTCTCAATTTAGGTAAAGATAGATTGTAATCTTTTTTGATGCTTAATACAAATCTGTGTAGCTGTCTGATGGTCTAACGTTTGTTGTGGACGCTTAAAGTTGTGAAAGCCATGGTAGCGGGTTGGTCCCTGACGGACTTCTCTGGAGTTTTCACCATCCTTCAAATACACTTCCTTTTATTGGTAACATCTACGCTCAAAAATTGATTCGCATGTAACTGACTAGTGATACAGCAAATAGAGATAAATCTTATGTTCGGTTTATGTATTTTCTAAAGCTGAATTCTCATTTCTAAAGTCAAGTTGGAATTACTTATATAGAATATATCTCCATTTGCAAGATCGGTAAAGTTTTATATATTCAATTTATGAGAATATATTTCTAGTCACCTGACAGTTTTAATTTAGAAAGGATTGATCGGCACGATAAATGTACTCCTTATTCTGACTAAAGAAAAGGAGGATACCATGCCGATCAACGCACTCTATCATACTTTGATTATGGAACTTCAGCAATTGCGACCGATGGAAAGAATTACCCGTGTTAAGAACTACACCTGGCTGATGGTCGGAATTTATGAAAGTCGATCGGTGTATCAGAGCCGGATTGCGGGGAAGATTCCAGGACCAGCCAGGTTGTTGAGCACTTCTCGACGATTGAGCAGGCTGTTGGATAATCCCGCTATCCGCGTGCGCGAGTGGTATGAACCCATCGCTCGAATGTGGCTGGAAACACAAATCCAAAACTTGGGAGAAATCCGCTTGATCGTAGACGGCACCAAGATCGGTTTTGGTCATCAACTGTTGATGGTCTATCTTACTTACCGAAAAAGAACCATTCCGATTGCCTGGACCTGGATCAGGCAGATCAAAGGACACAGCGGAAGCGAGAAACACATGGCTTTGCTGGCTTACGTGCGCAAGTTGATCCCCAGTCAAGCAGCCGTTTTCATGGTCGGCAACTGTGAATTTGGTTCTGTAACGGTCTTGAGGCAGCTGGATAAATGGCATTGGTTCTATGTCTTGCGTCAAAAAAGTGATACCGGGGTCTGGCTCAATGAAAGCAACGGTTGGCGAACCTTCGACAGTTTCATCCATCAGCCTGGTGAAAGTCTCTGGCTGGGAAAGGGCTACCTGACCGTCCAAGAAATTTATCCGGTCAGTTTGTTGGTTTATTGGGGGTTGGGTGAGCAAGAACCTTGGTGTCTGGCCACCAACCTTCCTGATTTGAGTATGACCATACAGCATTATCGGCGCAGGATGTGGATCGAAGAAATGTTCGGCGATATGAAGAAACATAGATTTGACCTGGAGAGTACGATGCTCCGACATTTTGAGCGCTTATCGCGATTGACCTTGGCAGTGGTTTTGCTTTATGTATGGTTGATTTCGATCGGCACCCGTACGATCAGAAATGGCCTGCGTAAATTGGTCGATCGCACAGATCGTCGTGATTTATGCATATTCCAAATCGGTTTGCGATTCATCGAAAAATGTGTAATCAATGCTCAACCTTTCAAAAGCATATGGTGTTCCTATCGATGAACAGAAACTTTCAGATGGCTAGATAAATATGAATTACAGATAATCCTTCAGGTTGTGCTCGACTGCATAAGCGGCAGCTTCGGCACGGTTACTCACACCCAGTTTGGATAGGATGCTGCTAACATAGTTCCTAACCGTGCCCTCACCGAGGAACAGCGCTTTGGCAATTTCCCGGTTGGTTTTGCCTTCTGATACGAGCATGAGTACATGGCGCTCTTGCTGGGTTAGAGCGGAGAACGCAGACGCCTCCTCTTCGCGGGCCGCCCTACGGACCTCCTGAAAGATCCGCTGGGTAACTGCCGGATCAAGCAATGCTTCACCCCTGCCGACGGTTTCAATGGCGTGCACGAGGTCTTCTCCACCGATCTGCTTCAATACATAGCCGGCGGCCCCAGCGCGAATTGCCGAGAAGAGCATCTCATCTTCGGCATAGGAAGTGAGCATGATCACCTTGGTATCGGGGTATTTATCCATGATCTCCTGACAGGCTTCGATGCCTGAACCGCCTGGCAGGCGAATATCCATTACGACTACATCGGGGGTGAGTGCTGCCACACGCTCAACGGCTTCGCGGGCAGTGCCTGCTTCAGCCACTACCTCAAAACTTGGATGTCGTTCTAATAAGGACTTAAGTCCAAGCCGGACGACTTCGTGATCATCGACTAACAATATCCTTTGCTTATTCGGCATGCTTTGCACCTTTGGTCAAATTCTCTTGAGAGGGGTCCGATTCTATCTGTGGGGGTGAGTTTTCGGATGAGTCTGCCGGATGATCACGCCTGAAGTCAACGAACCGATAGCCCAATCCTCGTTCAGTAAGGATGTAGACGGGACTAGCGGGGTCTTTCTCGATTTTTTGACGCAAATAATTGATATATAGACGCACATAATGGGGTTGGTCACGGTACTCATAGCCCCAGACATTGGTCAGGACCTGATCGTGCGAAACCACCCAACCTGCATTTTGCACAAGATAATAGAGCAGGCGGTATTCAGTAGGGCGTAAGTTTATCAACTTTCCTTCCACCCACACTTCATGACGATCAAAATCTATTTTCAACCTTTCATCCACCTCAATCAACCCATGCGTGCTGTCGGAGGTCAGCTCGGTGCGGCGCAGAACTGCCCGGACACGGCTGACCAGCTCACGGGGGCTAAAGGGTTTGGTGACGTAATCATCTGCGCCCAGCTCAAGCCCGTGGATGCGTTCCTCTTCTTCTCCCTTGGCAGTGACCATGATTACCGGGACGGGGCTGATGGCTCGGATCATCTTCAAGACCTCGAACCCATCCAGATCCGGCAGCATCACATCCAACAACACGAGATCGGGGAGAGAAGTGCGTAGACGATCCAGAGCCTGCGTCCCGGTAAAAGCTTCAACGACGCGAAAGCCGTCGTGCTCAAGGTTCAGGCGGATGAACTTTGCCATCCTTTGTTCATCATCGACAACCAGAATGCGATAATTTTTAAAATGCGTATCCGGAAGCATGGGATTCAAATTTGATATTTACTCTCTGACGAAGCCAATAATTTCTTCTTCTGCCTTGGTCGGCAATACTTCGATGAAATTCAACCGATTTATCGGCCAAATCACGGTGAGGACACTTTCCGTCAAGTAATGTAGTTCCTTACCATCAATACGGCGTGGGCTATTAATGGTTATGATTAAATCGGTCGTTTTGGGCAATTCTTCCACCTCGCCAATGATCGGTTCTTCTCCTGTAGGGTGAATAATGATGGTATATGGCATATCTATCCCAGCTTTCTCATCGATTTACAAGTAGTTGGATTTTCATTTTACCCAAAGAGAATATATCACCGTGGGTGATAGGATAAGGTTTATTGGGGGTCATTTTTTGCCCGTTTAGCAACGTCCCATTGGCTGAGCCAAAATCTACGAGCAAGGCGAACGGCTGACTCAGCTGGATGGAAGCGTGCAGACGTGAGACACCATAGTCATAGGCCCGGTAGGGAGCAAGATCAATGTCGGGCAAGATGGGCTGGTCTTCAGATGACCTGCCTAAGGTGAATTCCGTCAACCCCTCGAGTGGGATCACCTCACCGGTTTCAACGAGGTACAAAGATAATTTGGCATCATCTGGTGTGGGAGGGATCACGTGATCAGCATCCTCCGGCGCTTTTCCACGCAGCTGGTCGCCAAGGGAGGTAGGGATGATCATCGTAGGATCGCGGAGTGCGTCGAATTGGGTGCCACACTCTTTACAAAACAGGGCACCCGGCATCTCTTTATTTCCACAGTTCGGACAAATAATCATGATCAATTCTGCTTGCTCCCTGCCGGTAAGAGCAAGGAGCGCGTACCATATTTTATCCTTTTTTCACCCTCTTCGCTGAAGGATTGGTTATTGCGAATATTAGCCACCTCATCCAAAACTGATTGGGCCAGGGCATGTTCTCCTTTAAGCAATAAATTTGTGGCCATACTTTCCATATAACGAGCGGCTGAGGTACTGTCTCCCTTGTTCATCTGCTCAGTGGCCCGCTCTTGCATATGGTATAGAGATAATAGTGTAATCGCATTCAGGATAGCTGTTGGAGGCATCGATTTTATTTGATCAGAGGTGACCTGCCGATCGAAGATGACCCGGTTTACGTACCGAGTTTTTCTGGAATGACGCGGGATTTCGAAATTCAGAAAGCCCTTGGTTATAATGAGCTGATCGAGATCGGTGGGGATATCTTTTACCACAAATTCGAACAAGATACTCATTGCACCTTGGCGAGGCATATTGCCAAAATTGAGGGGGGAAATTTGCTCGAGTGGGGAAGCATCCGGCTTAAGGCGGAAAGTTGATAAGACGCTGACATTTTGCGGAATGTGGAAGTTAAAATTTATTTGCTCGGTAAGACTTGAACCCAGACGGTAGATCTCTTCCAGGATGGAAGGATGGATGTCTCCTATTTCAGATATGTACTTACATATACCCCCCGTTTTGGATGTGATGTGGTCGAGGAATTTATCATTCCATTCGCTACCAATCCCAAGAGCACTGATGCCTATCCCTAGAGCAGCACATTGATCCGCAAGCTGTTCACAATATGTTTCATCTCCATATGTGCGTCCGTCGGTGATGAGGAGGATATGATTAATCCGCTGACGCGTGAGATTATGTTTCACCTGCGAGAAACCCAGCTCAAGGCCTTTAAATATTTCCGTTCCACCGCCAGCCTGGAGGACCTGGATCTTCATCTCGTAGGATTTCTGATCAGCCATGCTACCGGGAGGAATGAGAAGATCGGCAAAATCATTGAATTTAACCAGTGAGAAGATATCGTTAGGCTGTAGCTTGCGGAGCATATCGATTGTGGTAAGTTTTATGGCGTCCATGCGAACGCCTTGCATTGAAGTCGAACAATCAACAACCATGGAGATATTCAATGGTGTGGATGTCACCATCATACCGGTGCCGGGCTTTAGGTTCAGGTCCAATAAGATATACACTAACTGGGGCTCGGATAAGCGAGTGATCTGCGGTTGGCTATAGGTGGTATTAATCAACAAGGGTGAGGTAAGATCGTCTTCCGGGGGAAGCTTGTTGTCGTAATCAGCCCTTTTACGGGGATCCGAAAGCCGCTCATAAGCTTGTTGGATATCGATAAAAAGCTCCGTATCCCCCTTATTCACATTCTTATCGGGATGAAGATGAAGAACAAGCTGGCGATAAGCGCGGCGAATCTCTTCCTGGGTGGCATCACGGGGAAGACCTAACTGATCATAAAAGGTTAGATCATTCATAGAGTTTAGCCTGGAATACGGATAATGATCACAGATATATTATCTGGACCGCCAGCGGCGTTGGCAGATTCGATTAATAATTGGCATACGGTTTGTGGCTCCGATGAAGATACGATGACAGACCGTAATTCATCTTCTGAGACTGCACCCCACAGTCCATCGGTGCATAACATCAATTGTAATCCCTCGTACGCAGATAAACTGGTGATGTCTGGCTCCAGCTGGTCTCCCTGACCCAGAGCCCGATACAGAAGGTTGCGTTTTGGGTGGACGGAGGCTTCTGCCGGTGTGATTTGACCAATTTCTTCAAGGCGTTTAACCAGGGAATGGTCATGGGTGAGGAGTTGCATCTGACCACCAGGATTAATGGAGTAGGCGCGGCTGTCACCGACGTGAGCGATAGTCATCTGGTCTCCCAGGATAAGAACCGCAGTAAGAGTGGTCCCACTACCCATGGCAGCTTGTTTTATAGCTTCATGGGCGTTTATCACACCATCCCGCATTATTTCCTGCAGCGTTATATCCATTTGATGGTCCGTCGCAGAGATTGATGGGAGGAAGAAGGTATTGATCACATGAGTTGAAAGCCGGCTAACTGCAATGCTGCTGGCTAATTCACCGTTTTCGTGCCCGCCCATTCCATCGGCGATGATATACAGACCGAAATTGACCGTCCGACCATTGGAAATTAGATTGGAGGTCAGGGTAAAGATAGAATCTTCGTTGCTGTCGCGCTGGATGCCAACAGACTGACCGATCCCAACGATGATTTGAGGTGTTTCGAGTGGACGATTTCCCATAGCTGAATCCGGGAGCGTTACTGCCGTCTTTCCACTAAGAACCTCACTACTATCGGTCTTGGGTTGGGCAGGAGAAGTATCAGCAGGTATGGAGGGTTGGGCTTGCGATGTTTTTCTGTGGAAGAAGCGGTTTATAAATGATGGCACGAGGGATCCTTAATATAATTAATGCGCTTCATAGAACAATGGCATAAATTTTATGATCGTTGGAACCGAAATAGAGCACATCATTGGCAATAATGGGCGAGCCGGTGATTGGCCCCCCAGTTTGATATTTCCAGCGCAAACGACCTGTACGGAATTCAAGACAATACATGGCGCCATCGACAGAACCGCAATAAACAGAATCCTGATAGGATAGCGGAGAGCTGGTAACCTGGCTATCGGTGGCGAAATTCCATATTTCCCTGGCGGAATGAATATCGACGCAGTAGATGTGAGAATCCACAGAACCGGTGAAGATAAAATTATCGGCAATGAATGGGGTGGAGATGGAAGCCTTCGACATACGGAAACGCCATAATATATAACCCGATTTCGCGTCGAGTGCGTATAGCAAGGTGTCCACAGAACAGATGTAGATGACCCCATTGGCATGAGACGGAGAAGAAGTGAGGGCGCGCTTAGCTTTAAAGCGCCATTTAACATTGCCCCTCAAGTCGATACAGAATAAGTCACCTTCTTCGGTGCCGAAGTAGGCCAATTCTCCTACCAATAAAGGTGTGGAACGAACAGGTGAGCCAGCGTCCACCCGCCAGGCTCGTCTGCCACTCTGGGCATTCACGGCATGGAGGAAGGCATCATCTGAGCCGATAAAAACATGACCTTCAGCTATGTAAGGGGATGAACGGATGGCTCCGTTCGAATAGTATGACCAAAGCTCCTGCCCGGAGCGCATGTTGATGCAATAAAGGCGCTGGTCTTCGGAGCCAATATAGATATTGCCTTCGAAGGGAGCCGGGCGGCTGGTGATGCCTCCCTCGGTGGCAAACTTCCAGATAAATTCACCATTGACAGCATTCAGGGAGTACAGGTTGTTGTCGTATGAACCCACGTAAATCGACCCAGAATGATAGGCAGGTGTACCGCGGATTTCGTCTTCGCACTCAAATTTCCAAGCGGCCGAGACTTCGGAGGTCTCACGAGACATAGGCTTGACGGCAGCCGGAAGCTTATTAAGCAGCCCGGTTTTTTTGGCGGAGGCAAGAAGAGCTTCCTTCATCACATCAATACTCGAATAGCGTTTCTCAGGATCATAAGCAAGGGAGGTATAGATCACCGCTTCCAGCTCAGGGGAGATGGCAGGATTGATCGTACGAATTTTGCGCTCATCAAACGAAAATGGGGGTTCCAGGCGAGGGTCCCGTCGGGTTAGCAAATGGTGTAGAGTAGCTCCCAAGGCGTAGATATCCGCCCGCTGCGAACTCTCGCCCTTGTATTGCTCCGGGGGTGAATAGCCTTCGGTGCCGATCATGGTCCCCTTCTGACCGGGTTGGAACGTCTTGGCGATACCAAAATCCACCAGCTGGACGTGCTCGTGGTTATTGATCATGATATTGGAGGGTTTGATATCCCGAAAGATGATCGGCTCCGGCTTGTAATTATGCAAGTAGCTGATGACATCGCACAGCTCGATAGCCCAATTAAGCACCTGAGCCTCAGCAAGGAAATCACTGGTTTCAGACAGGATCGTTTCTAAATCCTTGCCATCGATAAACTCGATGATCAGGTAGGAGCGGTCATCCTGGGTAAAGTAGTCATAGATGCGAGGAATACAGGGATGGTTCAAGGTAGCCAGGATATTGGCTTCACGTTCGAAGTTGCGGACGATCGTATCGCGAATGTCGGGATCCCGCACGATGTTAACCATTTCTTTAACCGCCACGCGTTTGACTACATTCGGAAAGTGAAGATCCCTGGCGCAATAAACGGCTCCCATACCTCCCACGCCGACTATATATTGAATGGCGTAGCGGTCTAGAAGGATGGCACCAGGTTCTAAACGATCCGAAGGTTTCCTGGTAGCCATCGAATCAGGCAAACTTTGGGTAGAGCGTTTAGTTTGCAGAGCAACTCCTCCTGTTTATTACTTATTCTAATTATAGCTTATAGCTTTCATAATAAAAAATGGATAAAGGGCGGATAAATCTAATGAGTGTTACGAGGCAATTCAGCAGATAAAACACCGCCAGATTAATTATATAATCAGTGAATCATAAGACCAAATGAGGAAATCTTCGAAAGGAATGAAAAAATGGTCGTCAAAGTGGATTTCAAGAAAACACTAAAGCAATTATACAACCCTTCCAAAAAAGGTCTCCAAATCGTTGAAGTGCCGGTAATGAATTTCATGATGGTGGACGGGCAAGGTGATCCTAACACTTCATTGGAGTACCAGCAAGCCATTGAGGTGTTATACAACATGTCTTATGGGATCAAATTTGCGCTCAAATCCCAGGGGTACGATCACGTAATTCCTCCGTTAGAAGGATTATGGTGGATGGAAAATATGAACGAGTTTACCCGGGATAATATTGAGCGATGGGAATGGACGATGATGATCATGCAGCCTGAATGGGTGTCACCGGAAACGGTCGAAAGAGTGAGGATCGGTGTTGTCAAGAAAAAAGGGCATTCGAACGCTGAAAGAGTGAGATTTGAGCGATATATCGAAGGATTAGCGCTTCAGACACTCTACATTGGTCCTTATGCTGATGAAGCCCCGGTGATTGCAGAGATGCACAATTTCATAAATACCAATGGGTATCAAACCAATGGCAAACATCACGAAATCTACCTCAGTGATGTACGTAAGACACCACCGGAGAAGCTACAAACAATCCTTCGGCAGCCTATCCGACAGGTATGACAATCTCCGATGAAAGAAGAGCAGCAATAAAGCCTAATTTGGAAGGTAAAACCAGGTCGGTAGTTTTCGTAACCTAGCGATAATCCGAGATCGGTTCAGGTTTATTTGCCAGGATCAACTCAATCTGGTCCATCACAGCGGGGGTGAGCTGATCCACTAAATCCATGGCGTGCATATTCTCGGTGACCTGGGAAGGCTTCGAAGCGCCAGTAATGACGGTACTAACGTTCGGGTTTTTCAGGCACCACGCGATCGCCATCTGAGCCATAGTCATGCCCAGGTTCTCAGCGATGGGGGTCAGCTGCTTAACCTTCTGGATGCCGACCTTCGCGTTCTCGTCTTCGAAGCCCTCACGCAGCCATTCATAACCCTGAAGTGTTATCCTGGTCCCTTCGGGAATACCACGATTATATTTCCCAGTCAGCATGCCGCTAGCAAGGGGGCTCCAGATAGTGGTACCCAGGCCGATTTCCTGGTAAAGGCGACTGAACTCACGCTCCACTTTATCGCGTCTGAGCATATTGTACTCAGGCTGCTCGGCGGAAGGAGGGATGAGACCGTTTTGCCGGGCAAGAGAGTGAGCCTGCATAATCTGATCGGCGCTCCATTCACTGGTGCCCCAATAAAAAGCCATTCCCTGGTCGATGAGAAAGTTCATCGCCCTAACGGTTTCTTCGATCGGTGTGTAGATATCAGGCCGATGGCAGAAGATGATATCAACATAATCCATCTGGAGCCTGGCGAGAGAGGCCCTGGCGCCTTCAATGATGTGCTTGCGTGACAGCCCGGTTTGATTGGGTTTGCGACCACCCCAAAAAAGCTTGGTTGAAATGACGAGATCTGAGCGCTTCCAGCCACTTTTTTTGATCACGTCACCCATGACGATCTCGGCATTCCCATGGGCATAGGACTCAGCATTGTCAAAATAATTCACCCCAGCTTCGTAGGCTGCAACCATGCAATCATATGAAGTGTCTTCACCAATCTGCCCACCCATTGTGACCCATGCACCGAGTGAAAGGGCAGAGATTTCTAAACCTGATTTCCCTAAATAGTGATAATCCATCATCATTACCCATCCTTACTAAGTTTTTCTTTCACCAGTATTACTTAATTCTTGGCGATTTCGATTATACAGGACTTTCGACAGCGTGAATTTTGATGCCCAATCTTATCAAAGTCGTCGATAGTTTCTATTTCCTTTGGATCATGCCTTGACCTTTCTCAAGCACTTCAGGGGTGGCGGAGGCGATGACGGGAAAGCTAATCATGCTGTAGTCGAGGCCTTTATTGATAGGAAATACCTGTGAACCGTCGAAGGACCGGATTAACCCTCCTGCTTCTTCGACCAGAAGCCACACAGCCGATAGGTCCCAAATTTTGGGCGTGGCATCGAAGCCCAATAACGCAGAACCGCGAGCGACCATACAAAAGGTATAAGCGCTCGATCCCATAATCCGCGGCTTATAAGGGACGCTGATAGTATAGCGCCGGAAAGTGCGGGAACAGCAGGCGAAAAAAGACATGGGTTGAGCTGGATTCGGGGCTCGCGTGGAGATTGGAGTGTGATTGAGAAACGCTCCTGACCCTCGCCGGGCAGAATAAAGCTCATT